>CAZQTM010000151.1:2051-5463 GCA_964595855.1 uncultured Lachnospiraceae bacterium
GGATGTCCCAGTGGCTTTAGACTTGTATTATCTGGCATTGTACCAAATTCCGATAATACAGATTTTAATTTTGTTTCCTTCTTAGTTGCTACTCTTGTGACCGGTGTTTTACCTAATGCTGAGGCGTAATAATCTACTTTTCTTCCTATTTTTGCTCCGGAATAGGTCTTCTCTGGATTCTTTTCTGTCTTTGAGTTTTGTACTACAATTCTCTTTGGACCAATCTGATTACGCAGTTCCATCTCCCTATGACCTTCCAGTGCCTGCTCCAATTCAATCTCTTTTTTTGTCTTAGGTTGCTCCTCTGGCATTTTAGAAATGGTTTTCTTTGTTTCAACCAGATATTTACGTTTCTTTTCTTCCGGAACCGGAGTTGCAATTAAATCTGTTAATTTTCCGGAATATAGTACAACAAGTTCATGAAGGGCTCTGGTCGTTGCGACATAAAGTAACTTAGTGTAACCATCCTTTGCCGGATAATTCTTATCATCCGCATTAAAAAGTAATACAACATCAAATTCCAAACCTTTAGAATATTCAATAGGAAGTACCATTACGCCACTTCCAAATTCATTTGTTTCCGAATCAATATCGCGAACCTCAACTTTATTCCTTAACTTACTAGATACTCTTACAGCTTCCTCTTCATCCCTGCAAATAACAGCAATCGTTTCAAATCCTTTTTTTTGCCAAGTAATAATCGTATTAGCAGCTTCCAAAATTAATTGTTCTTCACCATCACATTTTGTTATTCGAACATCATTACCATGACGGATTATAGGCTCTACAGGATAAATTGGAAAACTTCCGTGTTGAAGGATGCTAGTTGCAAAATTAGATATTTCTACCGTGTTACGATAACTTTTTCTTAATAAACCAAAATAATCAAACTCTCCGGGAAGCATTAAACTCCTTAATTCCTCCCAATCTGTCAGACCATAATTAAAATAGATATTCTGTGACACATCACCCATAATGGTATAAGTACATTTACTAAGGCAATATTTCAATGCACCGTACACCATCATACCAAAGTCTTGTGCCTCATCAATAACAACATGACTTGCTTCCTGAATCACTTTAGTCTCTTTGATTCGCTTATATAGATATGATAATGCAGACAAATCATAGATATCAAACTCCATCCCCGGCAATGGAACATGATGACCTTTTTCAATTTGCTCATTCATAAAATCATGATACATTTCAAAAATGGAACCTTTCCACTCCCGTTTCCCAAAGTATGTCTGATAAAATCTAAGAAGTGCTTTTTGCTCTTCAACCGGATAGGAATAATATTTTCCATATATCTCGTTTTCAAGTGCCGCCATAAGATGTTCCGTCAGTTTGTCAATTTTATCCGGAAGTGATAAATAATTAAATTCCTTAAGCAACTTCTCAATGGTAGAACGGTTCATCAGCAAATGATGGGTCTTTTCTGTATAAACATCCTTTCTTTTAATATACCTCCACTCATATCTTTCACAAAAATTCTCCAAATCGTGAAACCAAGAATAACTGCCCTTTACAGCAGATGTTTCATCTCCCTTGTTCAGGCTTTTTACGGTATACTTTTCTTTGTCCCAATCCTCATACAGAAGTCGAATGAAAAGCTGCTCCATTGTCATCTGAGAAGCACCATAAACATCAAGATCCGGTAAAATTCCTGTAATATAGTTAAGTAAAATCCGATTACTGCCAATGATATAAAAGTCTTTTGGTTGAAATTCAAGATCATAATTATATAGAATATAAGAAATACGATGCATTGCCACAGTAGTCTTACCAGAACCTGCTCCCCCTTGAACAATTACATTGTGCTGCGGTTTCTTTCTAATAATTTCATTTTGCTCCTGCTGAATTGTAGCAATAATCTCGCTTAGTACATTCTTCTTATTTCTAGCCAAATATTTTGTTAGAAGTTCATCGTTTGCTACGACATCTGAATCAAAAAAATCCTTCAGATTTCCATCTTCTATCTCATAAGTACGCTTTCTAGAAAGATCTATTTCAAAGGCACCTTCTCCTTTTACTGAATAAGTACATACTCCAAGCGATTTTTCATAGTAAACTGATGCAATAGGAGCTCTCCAGTCTATTACATGCGGCTTCGCAGCATCTTTAGCAATAACTGCCTTACCAATATAGTAACATTCCTTATTTAAATGATTCATGTCAGCAAAATCTATTCTCCCAAAATATGGTTTTTTTCTACTTCGTTCGTAGCGAAGTACCTCCTGACGTACCTGCTTGAATCTTGCATCTGTATTAAACCATTGTGCCAAACCTTCTTTATCACTGGCATCATATACTTCCTTCAATTCATGCAATTCATTAGCAAGATTCTGAACAGATTCTTTTGTGCGATTCAGATTATCCTCAGCTATGGAAAGGATTTCTGCAAGTGTTTCCTTTTCTTCCTTCAGGGTAATTCCCGGTATCTGACTCATTCCATATCCCCTTTCTTTCATGTATTTACTTATCATAGCAAAAAATAAAAATATTAGTAGACTTGTAATGTAAATTTATGTAAAATAGACGATGAAGTGTGCCTTGATTATATCAGGGCACACTTTTTATAATAGACACTATATTTTAAGAAAGGACTCAATCACTAATCTTCTTTACAATACAAAATACCGTAAATTATTTTGACTCCTTTTTCCATATCCTCAATTTTTGTATTTCCATATCCAAATATAAGACTGTTTTTATATTTTGAAGATAAATTCAAACAATACTTACTCAAAGCACAAATTTCTACTCCACTTTTCTTTAACTCAGCAATTAAATTATCAGTAAAAACAATATTATTAAAAGTTGCAATAAAATGTAAACCCACATCTGCACCAGTTATTCTTACTTCGTTTCCAAAAGTATGACGAATACAATCGATAAGATGATTTCGTTTCTTTAAGTATAATTTTCGCATTGTTAATATATGATGATCGAATGCTCCTGTTTCAATAAATTTTGCCAAAGCCTTTTGTTCAAGTATTGGTGAATAAATATCATTCATGTATTTAGCCTTCCTCACTTGTTCAAATAAAGCTTTTGGAAGAACCATATATCCAATACGCAAAGCAGGCATCAGTGTTTTCGAAAATGTCCCCACATAGATTACCCTTTCCGGATCCAGATATTGCATGGCCTGTATCGGATTTCCATCGAAACGGAATTGACTGTCATAATCATCTTCCACTATATATGTATCATAATTTTTTGCATATTTAATCAGCTCAATTCTTCTTTTAGCTGGAAGAATGACTCCAGTTGGGAATTGATGGCTTGGTGTAGTAAAAATAAGTTTTGGTGGTATACCTGGCAATTCTTCAGTAATCATTCCATGTTCATCCAATTCAATTGGTTGAACATTCACGTTATTACTTTTTAATGTATGGAGTATTCCACT
>CAZQTM010000152.1:0-5359 GCA_964595855.1 uncultured Lachnospiraceae bacterium
CCTTTTGCTGTCATTGCATTAATTGATAAATTAATCTTATTAGAAGATGCAGAATCTGCTCCTACATGAAGATCTAATGACAAATCTTTGGTGACAGCTACTGTACCTTTTGTAACCGTAAATCCGCCTGCAATTGTTCCTGTAACAGTTGGAGCTGCATCTGCGCCAATCGTATTAGCCTTACCCAATTCTGTTATAATGGCTGTTTCAATATCAGCTGTAGTTGTTGTTCCGTTTGTTCCATTGCCCTGAGTGTATTCTTTCCCACCAACAGAGATTTTCTCTCCTGCAGCTAATGCTTTCATAGTAAATACACATGTTGTCTTTGTTCCATCTGTTGCGTCAGCATTAAATGTTCCATTAAGACCAGCTGCTTTAGCATCTAAGTTTAATGTCTTACCAGCTCCATTACCTTTTAATAGATAAGTCTCATTGAATTTTGTTGTTTCTGCAACACGATCAATTTCAGATACTAACTGATCTACTTCGTTCTGGATGTAATCTCTATCATCTGAAGAATTGGTTCCATTTGCTGCTTTTACAGCTAATTCATTCATTCTCTGTAACATGTCATGAACTTCTGTTAACGCACCTTCAGCTGTCTGTACAGAACTGATACCGTCCTGAGCATTGCTAGATGCCTGTGTAAGTCCTCTGATCTGCTTTCTCATTTTTTCAGAAATGGAAAGACCTGCTGCGTCATCTGCTGCACGGTTAATCTTGTAACCAGAAGATAACTTCTCTGTTGATTTTGCCTGTGATTTAGATGTTACGCCAAGCATACGATTTGAATTCATTGCTGTTAGATTGTGTTGTACTACCATAATAATTCCTCCTTGAATTTTAATTTGAGTTAGCATCCTTGCTAATTCATTTGGTTAATTGTGACTTGTGAATAAGAAGTAGAAGTACTTTTGTTATATAATATATCGGACAAAGTCCGTTATATCTTAATATATGAAAAAAGGTTTATTTTTTTTCATCCATGAACTGTGGTGCTATGTTGTTAACATTGTTCATGCTTTTATAATAGTTTAGGCTTACCTTTGATGAAGTTCTTTGTCTTTTTAGTGAGAGCTTTTCCTCTTTAAAATGTTGTTCCACCATCTGTTTATTACGTGCTTCAATAGTTTGAATGGAAGTGCTTAGATCGGTCACTTCACCGATAAGTTTCTGTATTTTTTTAATTTGGTCAGCATACTCCTTTTTATTTGCTAAGAGCTCATCCTTAATTTTCTGGTAAAGAGAATCAAAACCCTCATCTAATTTCGTGATTTGTTCAATCAGTGTAGCTTTTTCATCCATTATTTCATCAAGTTTTTCTAGTGACATTTGGTGACTTAAAAACGCTTCTGACTGTGCCTTACTCTTTACTTCAATTTCTTTCAATAATTCAACTTTTTTACTAAGGCTTTCCTCTAGAACTGATAGGTAGTTATGAATCATACAATACCCCTTTCTTTTGTAAGTCTCATAACCTCTTTCCATGTATCACGCATATCATGGATATGCGTATTTACCTCTTCTAATATTTCCTTGTCCTTTTTAATATTTGCCTCAAAAAGACGTTGCAGCAAATAAACGTAAACTCGATCAAAGTCCTTTGATACCGGATATTTTGTATCCAGTGTTGCTCGGAATTCATCAATAATTCGTTGTACTCTGATAATGTTAATATGAGCTTTTTCAATATCGTTCTGTTCAATGCCCATAATTGCCATGTTACAAAATTTTATTGCACCATCATAGAGCATAAGCGTTAGTTCCGCTGGTGAAGCAGTTAATATTTTGCTGTTATTGTACTGTGCATATGGATTTTGTACTGCCATATCCACACCTCCCTTATCTTATTAATTATGTTTTCTTATATCAGCCGCCAAAAAGTTTGGTTAATGCACTCTGTTGGGAATTCATTTTAGACATTGCAGTTTCCATTGCTGTAAATTTCTTGTAATAACGATCCTCATAATCCGCAACCAGTTTTTCCTGATCTGAAATCTTTGATGTATAATCGCTATATTCCTTTTTCATCTGTTTATCATTATAAACGGTATAAGCACTGCTATAATCAGTACTAGCCATTAATTCATTTAATTTTGAATATAAATTTCTCGATAATGACGAGAAAAATTCAGTTACTTTATCCGGATCACTGGCAATCATGCTCTTTAATTTATCAGCCTGATTGGATGTGCTGGTATCGTCGGGGTCACCGTCTATATGGTAAGCGTTCTTTTCATTCTCTGCCGCATTAAAATAATTCATGGTATTAACGCCAAACTCACTAAGATATAACGTCTTGCCATCTGACATTTTAACACCTTCAAGCATAATCTGTTTCATCGCGCCAGCAACGGTACTAAGGGTAGAGTCCTTACGAAGCAGAGAATCCTTAATCTTAGTTTCCCACTCTTTGACATCATCATCGGACATTGCTTCTTTTTCCTCATCCGATAGCATTGGATACTTTTTAGATGAGTCTGCATTATAAAGCTTATCCATTTCGTTGATTAAGGTATTATATTCCTTAAGGAAATTCTTAATCATATCATAGATACCGTCTGTATCGTCTGCAGTGGTAATGGTTATAGCATTATCTCCAGTTTCCTGTTTAGCAGTAATGGTAAGTCCATTAATTTCATATGTATTGGTTGAGGATGTGAACTCTGCATTATTTAAAATAATAGCAGAATCCTGTCCAACTATTCGAGTTGCTGAAGTTGACGTTGTACTTGCTAATGCTGTTTCTGCATAATTAACTTTTGCAAGCATATCATTTGATACTTTTGTAACCAAAGTATCTGTAGCAGTTACATTTCCATCGCTATCAACACTAAAATAGCTTTCTTCCGTTCCTTTTTGTTCTGTTAATCTGGTATTCTCTGCTGTCAGCTCATCAATTTCTTTTTGAATTGCTGCTCTATCATCTTCTGTTAAGACTTGATCTTCTTTATCAATATTTAGTTTGTCAATTTTTTCTGTGTTAGCTGTAATTCCTTTCTCTAATGATTTTACACTTGATTGATACTGAACGGCTTGGCTCTGTGCAGTTGTTTTAACAATGCTAGAGTTCTTTAAATTTGCAATTGTTGTAGCATCATCAGCGCCCTTTAAACCATTCAGTGTAGTCAAAAAGGCATTCGCATTGGTATCTGTTAATATATTTGTTTTTAAACCAAGTGATACTAAAGTTGCATCACCACCAGCATTTGATGCTGTAAGGGTAAAATCATTATCTTTGCCGGTTTCTTTAGCACTTACAAATAAGCGTTGATTCTTTTCATCAAAATTGGCGTTTAATCCGGCTTTCTGCAATTTCCATACAACATCTGCAATTGTCGTTGTATCATCTATTGTAATTTCTGTTGCAACTCCACCTGTCGTAACTGTAAAACTTCCCCCTACTGCTAATCCCATACCACCATTTTCTGCTGTATCAGTGAGTTTGGCATTGGATTTATATGTCGCTGTATCAGAAAGTTTTGCGCCAGTTAAGTATCCAGTCTGAGCTAACTGTTTAATCTTTAAGGACTGTACACTATTAACACCATTGTCACCTACGATGACACTGACCGCATTTGAATTTGATACACTCGCACTTTTCTTAGAGTAAGATCCCGCAAGACGCATGCTATCCAGTGTTTTGGAATATAGACTATATATTTTGGTATTAAGGGCTTTCCAGGCATCCTGTTTCCATGACAACTTTTTCTGGTCTTTTATTAATGTCTCTTTCTTAGCGGATTTAGCTTTTACCAGTTCAGAAATAATGCTGTCTGTATCCAGCCCTGAGTTAAGTCCTGATAATCTGATTGGCATATGTCCTCCTCCTATCTTTTCTCATCAACCATGATTCCAGCCATCTCCCAGACTTTTTCTATCATATCAAGAGTCTTTTCCGGCGGAAATTCTTTGATGACTTCTTTTGTTTTCTTATCAATGATTTTTATGGTTACGCGATTTGTTCCATCATGAATGCCAAAAACTGCTTCAGTATTACATATGTTCTTATTGAAATTATTAATGGTGTTCTTAACCGTTTCATTAGTGGGAAGGTTATTACCCTGTACATTCTGATTAGTATCGCTCTTGTTTGTCTTAGTAATAGTTGAAGTTGCACCATTAAATGTGGTTGCATTGTATGAAGCGGGAACATCCGTGTTGCCGATTCTGACTGAATTATCAATTGTTTGTGTTTCTGCTGTTGTCTTAACCTTTGTATTTGTAGTAGTCATACTGCCTAATGGCTCTATAGCCATATGAATCACCTCCATGTTCATCATGAAAATACTGATTGTTAACTATTTCTATGGTCTATATCGGTTAAATTTGATAATTAGTTTAGGTTAAATAACCGGTTTCTCAATTATTTTAAGAAATCGGCTAAATTTTCCATTCCTTCTGTAGTCATTGCCTCTTTATTTGCTTCCTGTATCTGTAAATAAACCTCTTTGCGGTATACTGGTATTTCCTTAGGAGCAGTAATTCCAATTTTTACCTGATCACCTTTAATCTCCAGGATGGTAATTTCAATATTATTATTAATGACTAATGCTTCGTTCTTTTTTCTTGACAAGGCTAGCATTTATTTTCCCTCCTTTTTCTTTGCATCAAGTATATCATAAATAGGGAAACGCACCGGGTATTTATCCGTATCTACTATAATTTGGCAGGCTTTTCTTTCATCTGCATTGATGACAAACGGAGCCTGTAGATTAATAGACATATTCTTAATGTCTTTTGGAACGGTAATGGTAACAAGAACCAATACGGATTCCGGATCTTTAATGTCAACCGGTTTAAGTAGTTCATCTTCTACTACCGGATTATAATCAGGAGTAACAGCAAGAGGATCAATAACAGGCATAGCAAATTTCGGTTCCTGTATCGACTGAAGCCATTTTACTGCAGTAGTTGCATCTTTTTCAGTATCATGAATTAATGCAAAGTCCGTTAAATTAGGGAAACCAATGATGCCTCCTACAAAATGAATAATCTTATTATCGTCGATATCAACTGTTCCAAATACTCTTGTATCTACTTTCATATTTTTCCTCTTTCTGTGTCATATCCCTTAACACTGTAATCATTTTGTCCTTTTATATTGATTAAATATAGTTCATTAATGATGTCTGCATAATTTTTCCGGTTGCCATTAAAGCTGCCTGGTAAGTCAATTCTGCTCCACTTAGCTTTATTGCTACTTCTGTTAAATCAGCATTCTCGTTATCAGACTGTAGTGTTTCAAAATTCGTTTTCTGAGACATTAGTCTGTTCTCAATTAATTCTAACTTTTTACTTCTTGTACCACAATTTGTTGTTGCATAATTTACAGTGTCCAAATGGCCTTGCATTTTTG
>CAZQTM010000153.1:0-5305 GCA_964595855.1 uncultured Lachnospiraceae bacterium
GCGCACAAACTTGAACCATTAGCTGCTCCTAAAATACAGTCGCAGCATGAGGTTATATATGAAAAAAGAAGAAAAAGACTTAACAGGGAATGAGAAACTCAAAGAAGAATGCGGTGTCTTTGGTATGTATGATTTTGACGGAGGAAATGTTGCTTCATCCATTTATTATGGACTGCTTGCTTTACAGCATAGAGGACAGGAAAGCTGTGGTATTGCAGTAAGTGACACCAATGGTCCAAAAGGGAAAGTAATTACGCATAAAGATATGGGATTGGTAAATGAAACCTTTGACCCTGATACCATAGAAAAATTAAAAGGTAATATCGGTGTTGGACATGTCAGATACTCAACAGCAGGAAGTTCAACAAGAGAAAATGCACAGCCGCTTGTACTAAATTATATAAAAGGAACACTTGGACTTGCTCATAATGGGAATCTGATAAATACCCCTGAGCTGAGAAGAGAATTAAGTTTAACTGGTGCTATTTTTCAGACTACCATAGATTCAGAAGTCATTGCCTATTTTATTGCAAGAGAAAGATTAAAAACTGCTTCTGTCGAAGAAGCGGTAGGACGTGCAATGTCAAAAATTAAAGGTGCCTATTCCTTGATTGTCATGTCCCCAAGAAAACTGATAGGGGCAAGGGACCCGTTTGGGTTCAGGCCATTATGTATCGGAAAAAGAGATGACAGTTATATACTTGCTTCAGAGACCTGTGCTCTGGATGCGATAGGTGCAGAATTTGTACGAGATGTTATGCCTGGTGAAATTGTTACTATTTCAAAGAATAAGGGAATTGTTTCTGACACATCTCATTGCATCAATAGTAAAAAACAAGCAAGATGTGTTTTTGAATATATATATTTTGCAAGACCAGACAGCAGAATCGATGGAGTAAGCGTATATGAATCCAGAATGCTGGCAGGAAAATTCTTGGCAATTGACTCACCGGTTGAAGCAGATATTGTTGTTGGAGTTCCTGAATCAGGCAACTGTGCAGCAATGGGGTACGCTTTACAATCCGGCATACCATATGCAACTGCCTTTGTAAAAAATGCATATGTTGGCAGGACATTTATTAAACCGAAACAAAAGAATCGGGAATCAAGTGTACAGGTAAAATTGAATGCTTTAAAGGAAGCAGTAAATGGAAAAAGAGTTATTATGATAGATGACTCTATTGTAAGGGGAACTACTTCTGACCGAATTGTTAGAATGTTGCGTGATGCAGGGGCTACACAAGTTCATATGAGAGTATCATCACCACCGTTTTTATGGCCTTGTTATTTTGGCACAGATGTTCCGGGTAGAGATCAACTCATTGCGTTTAATCGCACGATAGAAGATATTTGCAAGATAATTGGTGCAGACTCTCTTGGATATCTTAATGTGGAAAGATTAGAAGAAATTGCAGGAAATTTAGGTATCTGTAAAGGGTGTTTTACAGGAAAATATCCTTTAAATCCACCAGTTGGTGATATTAGGGGTGACTTTGAAAGGTAAGATATGCTATACTGTGTGTGCAAAAAATGACAATATAAGGTAAGGAGAATTCAATGAGTACAGATTGTTATCAAAGTCCGTTATCAGAGCGTTATGCAAGTAAAGAAATGCAATATATATTCTCACCCGATATGAAATTCAGAACATGGAGAAAATTATGGATTGCACTTGCAGAGACAGAAAAAGAACTGGGTCTTGCCATTACACAAGAACAGATTGATGAACTTAAGGCACATTCACAAGATATCAATTACGATGTTGCAAAAGCCAGGGAAAAAGAGGTGCGTCATGATGTTATGAGCCATGTCTATGCATATGGCGTTCAATGCCCTAAGGCGAAAGGCATTATACATCTTGGAGCAACCTCCTGCTATGTCGGTGATAATACTGATATCATAGTTATGACAAATGCACTTAAGCTGGTTCAAAAGAAATTATTGAATGTTATAAAAGAACTTGCTGATTTTGCAGATAAATATAAAGATCAGGCTACTCTTGCATTTACCCATTTTCAGCCAGCACAGCCAACAACGGTCGGGAAAAGAGCTTCCTTATGGCTTCAGGAATTCTATCTGGATTATGAGGATTTGACATATGTAATCTCAACAATGAAACTTTTGGGATCAAAGGGTACAACAGGAACGCAGGCATCATTTTTGGAACTTTTCGATGGTGATCAGGAAAAGATAGATAGAATTGATCCCATGATTGCAGAAAAAATTGGATTCAAAGAATGTGTACCGGTATCCGGACAGACATATTCCAGAAAGATGGACACAAGAGTATTAAATATATTGGCGGGCATCGCTGCAAGTGCAACCAAGATGTCAAATGATATACGGTTGCTTCAACATCTTAAGGAAGTAGAAGAACCATTTGAGAAATCACAGATAGGCTCTTCTGCCATGGCATATAAGAGAAATCCAATGAGAAGTGAAAGGATTGCATCCCTTAGCAGATATGTTATTGTAGATGCTCTGAATCCGGCAATTACTTCCGCAACACAATGGTTTGAAAGAACATTGGATGATTCTGCTAATAAAAGAATTTCGATTCCGGAAGGTTTTTTAGCAATTGATGGAATACTTGACTTATGCCTAAATGTTGTAGATGGCCTCGTTGTTTATCCAAAAGTTATTGAGAAACATTTATTAAGTGAACTACCCTTTATGGCGACAGAGAATATTATGATGGATGCTGTAAAGATGGGTGGAGATCGTCAGGAATTGCATGAAAAGATAAGAACATTATCTATGGAAGCAGGTAGAACGGTCAAGGTTGAAGGAAAAGAAAATAATCTTCTTGAATTAATTGCTAATGATAGTGCGTTTAACTTATCACTAGAAGATTTACAAAAAACAATGGATCCTAAAAAATATATCGGAAGAAGCAGTGAACAGGTAACGGCATTCCTAAGGAACTGTATTAATCCGTTAATTAATGATAACAAGCAATTACTAGGTGTAAAGGCAGAAATTAATGTTTAAAAGAAAGTTACAAACTTCCCCCACTTTTTTTAAAGATTATAAGAACGAAATTAATAGAGAAAATAGAATACAGCTTGGACGTATAGCAGAGTTAGGCAGTTCCTTATCAGCAGCTTTGTTTGTAATATCTCAATTCATACCGGATTTAAAACCTGCATGGTCTTCATATTTATGTTTATTTATTCTTTTTATTGTAATTTATATTTTTAGGAACCATATTTCAAATGTACTTTTTGTTCTATATATTATGATGACAGCGTGCTTTGCTTTTGGGATAACTGCGGCGATTTTTACAACAGCATCGCATTCTACTACTTCATTTTGTGTATTTTTAGTTGCGTTACCCATATTTATGCTTGATAAGCAATGGAGAATAAATTGCTATCTAACCATTGTTTTATTGATATATTTAATATGTGGGATTATTTTTAGGGACAGAGTATTTCTACAATCATATATTGTGGATAGTGTTTCCTTCTATTTATTGGGGCTTGCAATTTACCATAATAATTTAAGACTTAATGTAAAAAATCTGGTTCAAAATACTGATTTAAGGAAAAAGGTTGAAACGGATTCGCTGACAGAATTGTATAATCGAAGTGCACTTGAAAAACACATTAACAAATATATTCTGAATCATAAAGAACAGGCAGCTTTTATTCTGATTGATGTAGATAATTTTAAAGGAATTAATGATAATTTTGGACATGCTATAGGTGATAAACTGCTACATCAAACGGCAGGTATTTTAAAGTCACAGTTTCGTATGTCGGATTATATCGGTCGTATTGGAGGCGATGAGTTTGTAGTTTTCGTACCTCAGATTTCCAATGTACAGCTGCTTATTAACAGAGTGGAATCTTTGATTGATGAAATGGATAGGACTTTTATCAGTGATAAGGCAATATGCAAGATTTCTGGAAGTATCGGTGTAGCTATGTATCCACAGGATGGAGATAAGTTCGAAGAATTATACAAAAGAGCAGACGAAGCAATGTATGAATCTAAGAAAAGTGGAAAAAGTAAATATACCATATATGGTCATCAATAAACATAAGCCTAGGTTATATACGTTATAATATATATTGATTTTACTTATACCAAATTAGGTGTTATGATACCAATATGAAATGATGTATAAATGATTGGGAGGATAAATTATGGTTAAAGCAGTAGTTGGAGCTAATTGGGGTGATGAAGGAAAAGGTAAAATCACAGATATGCTGGCACAGCAGGCAGATATTATTATCAGATTTCAGGGCGGTGCTAATGCTGGGCATACGATTGTAAATGATTATGGAAAATTTGCACTTCATACATTACCAAGTGGTGTCTTTTATGGACATACTACAAGTATTATTGGTAATGGAGTTGCATTAAATATTCCTTTACTCTTTAAAGAAATCAAGTCAATTACAGACAGAAATGTACCAGCTCCTAAGGTACTTGTTTCAGACAGGGCACAGATTGTAATGCCATACCATATTCTTTTTGATCAGTATGAAGAAGAGAGACTTGGTGGAAAATCATTTGGTTCAACAAAGTCAGGTATTGCCCCATTTTATTCGGATAAATATGCAAAGATTGGTTTTCAGGTATCAGAATTATTTGATGATGGCCTGTTAATCGAAAAAATAGATCATATTCTAGAAATGAAAAATTGCATTCTTGAGCACATGTATCATAAACCGGTGATTAGTAAAGCTGATTTATTGAATACTCTTCATGAGTATCGTGACATGGTTGCACCATATGTATGTGATGTGTCAAACTTTCTTGACAAAGCCATCAAAGAAGGAAAGACAATTCTTTTAGAAGGGCAACTGGGCACTTTAAAAGACCCTGACCATGGTATTTATCCAATGGTAACTTCATCTTCTACATTAGCAGCATATGGTGCTATTGGAGCAGGTATACCACCTTATGAAATCAAACAGATTGTAACGGTATGTAAAGCATATTCTTCTGCAGTTGGTGCAGGTGCATTTGTATCAGAAATTTTTGGAGATGAGGCAGATGAACTTAGAAGGCGCGGTGGCGATGGCGGTGAGTATGGTGCTACAACAGGACGTCCTAGAAGAATGGGATGGTTTGACTGTGTTGCTTCAAAATATGGTTGTCGTTTACAGGGAACTACAGATGTAGCATTTACTGTTTTAGATGTCCTGGGATACTTAGATGAAATTCCGGTTTGTGTTGGATATGATATAAATGGTGAAGTTACAACAGACTTCCCGGTAACAAGATTATTGGAAAAAGCAAAACCAGTGCTTAAGACACTTCCAGGATGGAAATCTGATATTCGTGGAATTAA
>CAZQTM010000154.1:0-2192 GCA_964595855.1 uncultured Lachnospiraceae bacterium
CAAGAGGTGAGTGCTAATATAATTATAAAAGATTTGTAAATTACAAATAAACAAACTCAAACAAAATAACAGAATAATTGACACAAATAATATTATTTTTTATTATTCATTCGTTTCCCCTTTTTGTTCCATTACAACCACGAAATATTCAAATTTTTCTTTGCATTTTCTAACCAGGCAGGATTGATATCTTCTCCAACAACACCACCTTTATAATATCCCACAACCCAGGTTTCACTTGCATCCTTTATAAACTCAGCATATCCAAATGTTTTTGGTTTTCCGCCTATTATGATGTAATGCATGGTGCTTTCATCATCCACATAGGTATATACATAGTATGCTGTATCAGATACTTCATCTGTTATATCAATTCTATCGCCACTTGCAGTAAAGAAAAGTTTTCCATCTGAGTATTCTGCCGGTGCTGTAGCTCCCGATGTATCAAAGGATGTCACGGATTTTTGCACGCCATTGTCATCAATACTTTGTATGCAAAATGCATTCTGTGCAAAGGATGTTACATGATTGATGATTCCTTTTCCTGTACATGCATAAACTGTACCTTCTCCAACTATCATGAGTGCTACTATTGCTACAGCTGCTACTACAACACGTCTCGGAATAAATCTATTACTTTGTCTTGTCTGTTGTGTCTCTTGCAACTTTTTAAGCATTGCTGATTCGATTCTCTGTTTACATTCCTCAGACATCACAACCTGCTTAAAACCATTTTTTATTTGCTCTACCATAGTTACGCCTCCTTCAATTGATCCATTAGAATTTTTCTTGCCCTTGAAAGCCTAGTCGTAACAGCAGAACGATTTATCTTCAATATCCCAGCAACTTCTTCTGTTGAATACTCTTCGTAATAATACAGATAAACCACCACCCGGTATTTTGGCTTCAATCGTTCAATTGTCACCATAAAATCATCCGACTTCTGTTCATCTGGGAACATCTCGTCTAATTCTACTGTTTTCTTCCACCAGCTGGAACGTAAAAGACTTCTGCACTGATTTGCCGTAACCTGCATCAACCAAGCCTTTTCTTTTCCCGGAGTAATATTCTCCTGTTCTATAAGCTTTAAAAACACTGTTTGGCAAATGTCCTCTGCTTCCTGTACAGAATGTGTGTAGCTAATGGCTAAACGGTACACATCATTTCGATACTTCTCAAACAGCTCCATTACATTGGGCATTATTGTAATTCCTTTCCTTTGTAATTTTTTGAGATCTCATACATTAGACGCATAAACAAATTGATTTGTCACAAAAAAAAAAGCGGGTTGTAAAAGGGAAATATATTTATAAAGTATCTAAATATTGAACTCCTGTCAGAATTAATTCCGGCTCTGTCAAATGCATATAGTGCCCACTATTTTTTGCTTGAAAGTATATGCTCTTGGAGCTGAATTCCAAATACTGCTTCATGATTTGCTGCCAAACATTTTCAACTTTTTCTGCTATTTCAAAACTTGTTCGTCCGAAATACATTGTTTCCTGAATCATAAACTGATTGGCATGTGTGATAAGAACAAGTGGAATATCAGGAAAGTAATCTTTATTTTTTAAATGATTGATAAATTGATCCTGATGAGATAATTTATATTCCTTTTTTGCAGTATAAAAAGATTGAATGCATACAAAGGAATCTAGAATTTCATTTCGATCCTCTTCATTAAAATTATAATAGTACAATGGTGGGGCTTTCTTCATCACCTTCTTAAGAATTCCACCCAGATGTAACCTTAACATTTTAATGCATAAGTCTAAATTACTAAACTTATCTATTCCACCTGCTTTATACTCTTCCTTGGTCAGTAATTCTTTAAATTGATTATCACTTGCTGATAACGGATCAAGTAAAATAACACCTTTTACAATAGATGGATATTTCCTGGCAAACTGTTGTACATAAAGTCCACCTTGAGAATGACCTATTAATATTACTTTATCTTCATGAGGTATTTGTTTCAGAACTTCATTTAAATCCTGTGCTATATTTTCCGGAGTTCTATCTAACCTTGACTGTTCGCTATGAAAAATCCCTGCCCGTTCATATAATAAAACAGTATGGTCTTTAGCTATCAGTTTTGCTGTATCATTCCACTCTGCCATACAAGATAGTAACCCTGCTTCAATCACAACATCTACATTACCTGTTCCAATCCTACGGTATGCAATTTTATT
>CAZQTM010000154.1:2292-3918 GCA_964595855.1 uncultured Lachnospiraceae bacterium
GCACAATAAAATAATGTAATATAACTGTTTTTTGCTTTCAGTTTTTTAGATAATACTCCTGCACATAATCCCCCACAAAGACTTCCTGCTGCCAGAGCACCCTGTGCATATCCATATAATCTGTTTCCCGTTTCTACATCAAACGAAAGTATCTGTGTTACAAGCACAGGTAATCCGATTATCATTAGGGCACTCAAAAACAGATTGATTGCAGCTACGATAAAGGATACTTTTATTATCAGAGGCTGTTCCTTACACATATAATGAAAGCTTTCTTTTAAATCCTGTAATCCAATTGAAAAAATACTTCCCTCAGTATTTTTCTTTATAAACGGTATATGTATAAAGATTTCCATTACAGCAGATGCAAAAAAGCAGAATGAGCCAATATATAAAATAGGTATAATGCCAAAAAATCCAAATAATAAACCTCCTATTACGGGTCCGATTAATCCCGAAAAAGAACTTACCAGATTAATTACAGCATTACCCTGCATGATTTGTTCAGTTTCTACTAAGAAAGGGATACTCGCCTGTACAGATGGCTGATAAGCTCCCTGTATTCCATACAGAATAATTAATGTGCCAAGAATTAATCCAATAAGATTTACTTTGCCTAGTAAAACGGTAAAGATAAGTGTTAATGCAGCTGTTGAAAAATCAAGTATTACCATGATATTCCTTTTGTTCACCCTGTCTGCAAAGATTCCCCCTATCGGGACAAGCACAATCATCGGAATAAAAGCACAAGCAGAAACTAATCCAAATAGAGCAGCGGATTTTGTCTCGTTTAACAGGTATAGCGGTAGTGCAAACCGCAAAATTGAGTTACCAAATAACGATATAATCTGTCCGATTACGACCATTGTGAAATCTCTGTTCCACATTTTCTTTTTTTCCATAAAAATTCTCCTTTTAGATACTATTGGTATGTATAAATTTAAAAAATTGGGTCAGAAAAATCTGACCATAAATTCATGTGTGAAAAATATGCTATCGAGCATATTTTTCACACTAATTCCATATATTAACTACATTCTATCCTCTGAGATTTTACGGTAATCTCTCATTCTATCAATCATATTTTCATCTAAAATCTGTATTCCATACTGACTAAAGAATTCATTCAACATAATAGCTCTGTGAACAAGCTTTTCTTCCGTTAATGGAAATACGAGTGGATTCATCCAAACATCACTTAAAAATAAAATGGCATCTGCTAATTCTTCCGGATATTTAGCAATAATGGATCCATCTTCTATTCCTTGCTTAATAATTGGCAAAACATATTGAGGAACCGTCTCCTGTGTAAGCATCTTTAAATAGTAAACTAAAAATGTAGGATTATTTAGAAGATTTGGTGTTACTGCAAAAACATCTTTTTGATTGGGATTTTTTAAAGAATCGGTAAACATCTTTTCCAGTTTCTGTTTACCGGTTAAATTTCTATCATCCCTTATGGCTCCCATTTCTGCTGCATTATTGTTACAGATTGTATGCAGAACAGCAATGAGTATTTCTTCCTTTGACTTAAAGTGATGATAAATTGCTCCCTTAGTAAGTCCCCCAAGATGATCAATAATGTCCTGTAGAGATGTCTTTTCATATCCATTCTTTAAAAATAAT
>CAZQTM010000154.1:4018-5269 GCA_964595855.1 uncultured Lachnospiraceae bacterium
GTAACATTATCATAATCCTTTAGTGTATCCTCTAGAATGGGGATTAATGCCTTATCAATTTCTACTGCGATTACCTCTTTGGCATTTTCAGCAAGATACTGGGTCATAGTCCCAATACCGGGACCAATTTCTAAAACACAATCTTCTTTTGTTATTTTAGATTCTTCTATAATCCGTTCCAAAACATGTGTATCAATTAAAAAATTCTGTCCAAATTTCTTTTGAAAATAAAAATGATATTTCTGTAATACGGCAATGGTATTTGCCGGAATTCCTAATGTAGCCATGTTGCTCCTTTTATCTAATACTATTTATTTGAAATAACTCTCTTGCATTTTTATTTGTCTGTTCTACTACCATATCATAAGGTATTTTTTTTATCTCTGAAATTTTTTCTGCAATATATGGAATATTGAGTGAAGAATTTCTCTTTCCCCTGTTTGGGACAGGCGCTAGATAGGGACTGTCTGTTTCCAATAATATTTTGTCTATTGGTAAGTATTCAACTGCTTCTACTAGTTTTTTAGCATTTGAAAAAGTAATAACCCCTCCAATACCAAAATAATAACCTTTTTCTAATAAAATTTTTGCTGTTTCTTTTGTATAAGAAAAGCAATGAATGACTCCACTCACATCCTCTGCTTCCTTAGATTGTAAAATAGATAACGTGTCTGATGCTGCATCCCTGGAATGAATGATTACAGGCTTTTTTAATTTTTTAGCAAGTTCTAACTGACGAATAAACCAAATCTTTTGTATCTCTCTATCCGGTTCTTCCCAATAATAATCAAGTCCAATCTCTCCAATTGCTACTACTTTACTTTTTCTTGCCTGCTCTTCCAACCATTTAAACTGTTCTTCGTCTAGCTCAGCACTATCACTGGGATGTATTCCAACTGCTGCAAACATAAAATCATACTTCTCTACTATCTCTAATGTTGTTCTGACTGATTCCAAATCAGATGATACATTTATGATATATTCTATCCCATTATCGTTCATTTCTAAAAGCAATTGATGTCTGTCCTGCTCAAATGCTGTATCATCATAATGTGCATGACTTTCAAATATCATTATCTTTATTCCTTTTCTTTCCAAACAAATAAATAAAAAATCCAATAAAAAATACTTGCAAACACCGTTGTATTATACTATAATCATACTTGCGTTGTAAACATTTGCGCTTTTAGCTCAGCTGGTAGAGCACCTGACTCTTAATCAGGGTGTCCAGGGTTCGAGCCCCTGAAGGCG
>CAZQTM010000155.1:0-5212 GCA_964595855.1 uncultured Lachnospiraceae bacterium
CTTTTGATTTATCAGACATGCAATTTACAGCTGATAGAACAACATTAACAATCCCGTCAATTTTCTTTGCTAATTCACCGGTATTCTCAGATAAATTACGAATTTCCTGTGCAATTACGTTGAAACCTTCTCCATTCTGACCAGCCCTCTGTGCTTCAATAGCAGCGTTAAACGATAGGATTTGAGTCGTTTTAGCAATTTTTCTTATTCCCAAAGTTAGTTCTTGAATATCCTGAGCACTTTTACTACTACTAATCAATACTGTTAATTCTTCTGTAATTCTTCTAATACTGTCCTTCGTATTTTCTCTGTTTGCATCCATTTGTTTTTTAACTTTGTTTGATTCCTCTTTTATCGTATCAACAAATTCCTTCCCCTGAGTTGCATAAACTGATATAGATCCGGCAAAGTTCAAAATGCTCTTCGAACTCTTATTAAGGTTTTCTATGTTTTCCTGCACTTCTAAGGTTGTTTTATTAAAATTATCTATATATATAGTTATATCACCTACATGTTTATTCGTATCACTCATTCTCTCTGATACAATTTGTGCACTTCCCATTAGTACAACGGATTCATCTGCTAACCGATTCGTCATACTTTGTAATGTTTTTGATAAGGTGGTAACTGCACGATAAAATGCAGCCATTTCTTTTGTATTTTTGTATTTAATTTTCTTGTCCATTACAGACATAATACCTTCGCTAAATCGATACATTTGCTCTTCCATCCACTTGATGGGGTAAATCACATTACTCGCCATTAAGACAGAAAACGTAACACAAACGATCGTGAATACAACAATAGTAATTATCAAGAAAACTAACGTATTAATTGCAATCTGATATAGCTCACTAACTGGAGAAACTACGCATAGAGAAAGTTTTGTATTTCCAATTTGCTGATATGTATAACAGTTATAAACTCCGTTTTCTTTTAGAACCTTACTTCCTGTATTCCCATTAACCATTTCATTCGCCACCAGATTAATCTCTTTTGATACGTTATCATCTCTTATCCAATTTTCCTTAAATACTCTGGTGGAATCTGGATGCGCACAAAGAATTCCCTCTTCATTTAATAGAAATACATAGCTGTTATCTGTCAAGGAATAAGAATTAATCATCTTAGAAATATGTTCCAGCCATACATATCCATTCACAACACCAACTGTTCTTCCATCCCTAATAATAGGAACTCCTATTCCCATTACCGCTCTCTTTGTACTAATCGAAATTCCCGGACTGCCAACATATGTCTGTCCAGTTTCAAAAGGCACTTTAAAACTGGGATCACGCTTTATCGAATACCCATGTCCGCTGTAGCCCTCAGAATGTGCCTGTTCGGTACCATATTGATTACAAATAATGAAATGAGACCATACCGTTCTGTTTTCTTTCGTCAAAAATTCTTTAAAATATGGTTCTATTTGTGTATAATCTAGCGTTTTTACTTGTTGCTGAAGTGCGACTGCCTCTACTACAGCCTTATACTTATCAATACTTTCAACGATCTGATTTGCTAACATTTCCATATACATTCTATTTTGTATGGCTTTTTCTTCTTTCAATTCTCGAAAGACCTGTAATGCCATTAGAATACTAAATATCAGGAACGTTCCGCAAAATACTAAACTTATGTTTAATAGAAACTTCTTTTTTAATGTAACTTGCTTTCTTTCTTTTGTTCTCAATAGATACCATCCTTTCTTGCTCTTAGAAATGGTATCATATGGATGTAAAATTAATTTAGCATTTGTGTAAAACGCGGGTAATATTTTACACGCAAAAGGAACCATGAAAAAATAATTACTTATTTTTTCATGGTTCCTTTTATTTCATATATTAAAACAACCCTTTATCCGTTTTCTTTACCTGTTTAAATACATCTTCAAATCGATTTAATGCTTCATCAATGATTTCTGGTGTATCTGCCATAGAAGTATACAATCGACTTCCGGCCAATGTAACAATTCCGTTTGCCATATATGCAGCACCCATTTTTTCCATAGAGTCTTTTCTTACATACATCATATCCTTGTGTTTTAACAGACCCATCGCAGATTTAATAAAACTCATAGATGAAAAATCGAAACTCATTGCACCGGTACATTCCAAGTGTACGATAGAGCCTTGATTATAAGCGACAAATGGCAATGAATATCTATCTGTTAATTCCTTAAGTCCATCACATAAACGATCTCCCATCTTTCCTGCAATTTCACATGCATTTGTTCTTTCAATCTCCTTAATTGCTGTATAACCAGCAAGTGAGGACAATGGATTTGCTGCCAGTGTTCCACCCACATATGCACGATGTTTCCCTGTTGCAAGACCAGCTGCCATCAACTGTGCATATTCTTTTTTACCACCTACACCACCTGCTGCTGGATAACCACCAGCAATAATTTTCCCAAATATCGTCAGATCCGGTACTACATCAAAATAGCCCTGAGCTCCACTCAATGCAACTCGAAAACCTGTTACTACTTCATCAAAGATCATCAGTGCCCCATAGCGGTCGCAAAGCTCACGTACACCTTTGTTATAATTCATTGCAATCGGTCGTGTACCACTCTCAGGCCCTACTGGTTCCACAAGAACAGCTGCTGTTCCGCCTTTTAGTTTATTTCGTTTTAACATCTTTTCCAACATATCAAGATCATTTGGTCTCACTTCGTCTGTCAGTTTATAAGCGCCACCTGGGATACCATGAGATTCCAGCAATGCTCTACTACCAGGAATTTTAAGTCCATATACCATCTGATCTGACCAGCCATGATAAGCTCCACCAATTTTAATAACACGTTTATGGTTTGTGGCAATGCGAGCAATTCTAAGGGAAGCCATAACTGCCTCTGTACCAGAACCAAGCATACGAAACATTTCAACATTTGGCATATGTTTATTAATTTCCTTGGCAATCATTAATTCAGACTCATGTAAAAGTCCTGTAACCGGTCCACAGGTATTTAATAGCTCAAATACTTTTTCACGTATGACACTATAATTACTTCCAAGAATTGTTGGTCCACCAGCCTGTAAAAAATCAATATACTGATTCCCATCTTTGTCGAAAAGGTAAGCACCTTCTGCCCTCCCTATACACATTGGGAATGGTTTATTAAAGGCAAGATTATGTTGAACCCCTCCTGGTATATACTCTTTTGCTTCTTCATATATTGCTTTTGACTGTGTACATTTTTCGTTGTAGTATTTCATGATTACATTCTCATAATAATCATCATTTACTTCCCAGATTTCCTGGCTGGTCAAATTCTTCAATTTTGCATTAATCTCATCTGGATCATCCCATCTGCTAATTCCACAATTGTTCATTTTCTTTTCCTCCATTTTTATTTATTTACTTTCATCTTTACATTTTTGTGCAAGTTTGTTCGTATCAAGGCTTGTTCTAAATACAACATATCTGTCATATACATACTCCGTGACAAAATTGAATGCCATATTTAACAACGTTACAAGATAATCATTCCACATACAGTTTTCTGCCAGATAATTTCCAAGAACTGTACTAACCGGTGTAAATACACAATAGAACAATGCTACTTTTACCATCGCAAGTGGTACATTAGATGCAGACTGAAATGTATATCTTCTGTTCAAAGTAAAGTTCCAAAGCACTGAAAGTACTAATGCAATCAAATAACATGGCCAATAATCCCATCCTGTCAGTACATTGAGCAGTGAAAAACTTACCATCTCAATCACACCTGCGGATATTGAGAACAGAACAAACTTTACAACTCGCATTGTTTCTTTTCTTTTCTCTTTTAATCGGGTCTTCTTATCTGTACCATCACTCTCCATTGTATTTCTGCCTCCTTACCTAAGATTGTTTCTGTTTTGAATACTTTTTCAGATACACAAGATGCATCAGTGTATCATCAAACCATGAAAGTCTTGCCTTCATTCCATAATGATTCGTATGTAATCTGCAAATGCAAGCCTTATCAACTAATATTTCAAGTGCCTCTCTATCGGAAACATCTTCAGCATTTACGATAATTCCTTTATCATATAACATAATTGCCGAATACTTTTTCAGTTTTGCGATAATCGGCTCTGCATCTTCCCCACTCGTAGGGATTTTTCGACCTATCATCTGCGCCATGTCATCTAACTGTGCATACAAATCTAAATGTTGCTTTGCTACATTTATAACAGCAGCGGTCTGTACCAGTTTTACATTTGGATATGTTTTTTTTACTTGAGCAGGCAATTCATATTCTTTTGCTTCAGAATACTCTTTTTGTCCTTTCATATTTCTTTCACATATATTTTCCAGCAATATAGCCTTTTTCATGGTCTCATCCCGATCTTTTCCACAAATCAGCACTCCGTGATGTGCCATCATTACCACATGGGCTCCTGTTTCAAGCATCTTTTCTACATTTGTGGTAAGTTTTCCTGTACCCGGCAAGCCATAATTAGCAATCGCGATTCCACCAAGTTCTTTTTTTTCACCCTCTGTAATATCCAGTTGTTCAAATCCCGCAAGTCCAATTGCTGTTGCGAAATTTTGATGTGTATGAATGACAAAACTAACATCTGGAAATACTTTGTATGCTGCAGTATGTATTCCTCTTTCGCCTGAAGGTTTATGTTCTCCTTGCCATGTACCGTCTAAAAGATTGACAGATACAATATCGGCTTCTGTCATATGAATATAATCAAGTCCGCTTGGTGTAATTACATAGCTCTTTTCATCCAGTCTTGCACTGATATTTCCCCATGTTCTAGCAACAAGCCTTTGTTCAAGTAGCATTTTCCCCGTTTCTGCGACAATTTTTTTTACTTCCTTTTCCATTTTTACCTCTTTCTTGTAGACATTGCGTTCAATAGTTTAAAGTTCTTTTTATTACACCGATATAAACGCTTAAATACTTTATAATTATTTTCATAAATCAGTGCATTATCTTCATTAGGTATAAAACGTTTTTCAACCTTAATTCGTTCCTTTATACAATCCAATGATTCTATTTTTCCAAGTCCTACACTAACTAACATTGCTGCGCCAACTGCTCCAACATCCTGCGATGTTGGTACTGTTTCAACTACTCTTTGTGTTATGTCTGCAAGTATCTGGCAAGTTAATTCAGACAATGCTCCTCCACCTACAAACCGAAGTACTTTTGATGTTTTTATTTTTTTATCCTGACATTCAATCATCCACTTTAAATGATAGCAAA
>CAZQTM010000156.1:0-5188 GCA_964595855.1 uncultured Lachnospiraceae bacterium
AGCTGCCGGACCGGTTAACGGACCGATTCTTGCTGCAGTAATGTTTGGGTGGGTAGCCCCATTAATTGAATTATGTATTCTTTGTATTGTGATACAACTTGTTACCGATGCTCTAACTCTGCTCTCTAGATTATGAGCCTCATCAATAACAACCAATCCTATATCACTGCTCATAAGTTGTTTTCTATCGTATATTTTCTTCTGCATATTAATTGCTAATAGATCCTGATTGCATACAATAATCCCTCGTGTCTTTAACATGCTTTGTCGTAAAATTATAATAATGGCAAGAACTACTATAACTGCATTTATCTTTACACTGCTTTGGATTATACTGATTTACATTAATCTGATTCCAAATAACATCTGGTATATTTATATCCCAATCCGCTTTCTCATAACCAAACTTCGAAATTGCACAATATATTTCTTTATGCTTTTCATCTTTATCAATAAAACTTTTTGTAAAACATTCATCCATTCTTTGTTTACACAAAAAATGATTTTGTCCTTTTGCGATTAATACTTCAACATCTATTCTCAACATATCTAATATGGTTCCAATATCATGTGTTAGCTGCTCTTGTAATGCTATCGTAGATGTCGCAATAACTACAGGAACTTTATAAATTCTGTTGTAGTATAACATTGGAACAATATAAGCAAATGATTTTCCAATACCGACTCCAGCTTCTATTAAAACGTGCTTCTTATCCTTAATCCCATCCACTATTTCACAAGACATTACCCACTGACCTTCTCTATCTTGAAAACCCCTTTCTATTGCTTTATCGAGAAAGAATGAAAATACTTTTTCTCCTATTTCCTTAAAATGTTCCCGCCTATCTTCTTTCTGCTCACCAAAAATCCGATCTTCTAACCAATATCCCATATTTATTTTATTAGCTCCTCCTAATTTACTATAGAAAAAATAGTTTACCTTCCAAGCGACCTTGCGGTACATAATCAATATTTCTACAAATTTTATCAGTATACCCTGTGGTTACTAGCTGGTAGCCTCATTTTCTTAATTGATCCATAACTTTTTTAAATTAATTTTGGATTAGGTGAACCCATATTTTCTTTTATATCTGTAGTTACTAAATATGCTCTTTTATCGTTATCTACCAAGTATTTTAACTCTGGTAATTCAAAAGTCCTATCTCCAACGAAAAAAGAATTAGTACTGGACTTAACAGTAATAATATCAAATCCAACTTCAACAATAATATCAATATCGTCCTTTATTGTTTTACGATTAGCTGTATAACCCGCTTGTAACAATATTTCGATCAGTTCATTATTAGTGACATTATGGTCTTCATCCGTATTTTTATATAGATACTGCAAAAGAGCAAAAATTCTTCCATTATTCTTTATAGCATCCATTCTCACCATCTCCTTGCTCAAGTTTTTCGAAAATGACGTTGGATGTATTAAGTATTCCATTGTGTACAACAGCCATATCTTTTTTTCTATATCTCATATTTTTTATTTGTTTTTCTTCAATATCTTTAAATACAACCACTGCATCATATGCACGCCTATCTCCCTTGCTATGGACAATAGCACGTTTCTGTTGAAACTCTTCAGCGTTATTTATATATAGCCATACCATATCCTTCTCAAAGATACTCATAGCCTTTCTTTTTCCTGGAACCAATCCCTCTTTCTGAATTCCAGAAGTTCGCTCCAAAAGAGTAAAGTGAATTAGACCATTATGAAGTATCTGATTTTTAACATCATCGGGTATGCGGTATCTTGGTATATGCATATATACAAGAATCATCATAAATATAATTATTGAAACAATGAGTACGCAGTAAAAAATGTATTCCATAAATTCCTTTCTTCTAACACTAATTCTCAAACAACCAATTAGTCAATTATTTTTCCTTTATTCGATATTTTTCTTTAGATACTTTCAATCACCATTTGTAAATAGAAAATGCGGGTTTCCCCGCATTCTATTAATGCTTACTTGCTTTATGATTTGCAAGTGTGGTTCCAGCTTTACTCTTTGAACTCTTGCTTGAGCTATTACTTGCTAAAGTCTTTCCAGCTTTTCCAACTTTTCCACCATGATGTACCGCCATATCGTCAGCCTCCTTTGCAATTTTTATTGCAAAAGATTATCTTCTTTGTTATAGTTAAATTGTCAAATTAACGTCAAAGGATAATCTTTTGACTTGAACCAGGATTATATCCTGGTTTTTTTTATGTAAAGAGTTTCCCCTAAACACCTACTTCCGTTGTAAACTTATTACTTCTTTTTCATCATCATTCCGATTTAAATATCCCTTTGGTAGATTCAGAATATTCTCAACCAAACCACTTGATAAGGTTATGTTGTTTCCTTGCAGTGTATTTAAAAAATCCGAACCTGTAACACCATCTTCTTCAATAATCATCTTCATCGCTTGTTTTATATACCTTGGTTTAATTAATGGAGTTTCTTTATCAAATGGCTCTGCGGTCCTATAACCTTTTTGAGATAACTGCTTCATTAAATATTGATATTGATTTTGTGTAATAATATCCAAATTTTTTGCTCGTACTATCAATGCTGCCGCTGAAACATGATATTTTCTTTTTAATTGAATGTATAAATTTAAGTCAACTTTTGATGTAGTCATCAAATCATTTGTATATGCTTCTCTTGGAATAAGCAATGCTCCAGCAAATCGATGCATTGTATCTTCCATTTCCTTATATTCTAACTTTGTAAGATCATTTACATTAAAGTAATCATCCAATAATATATGACCCAGTTCATGCGCCGCACTGAAATTTCTCCTGAATGCATTTTCCTTATCAGTACCTAGTATCACAATAGCCATAGGTTTTTTCTCAATCTGCATAACTTGACTGTATGCATCTATTTTTGCACTATCTGTAAATACATCAGTAACAATTATTCCATGTCGTTCCATCTCATCTATAATGTTGCGAATTGGCTGATTTTCTGGAATCCCCCATGATTGTCTTACACTTTCAGCTAAAGCTTCAACATCGATTTCTTCACTATCTTTTAATTCGTATAAAGACAACGACGGGAATTCTATATATTCCCCAATTGTATTGACTATGTTAGCAAATAATCTAACTCGTTCAATTTGTGCCATTCTCTCTTTATTCGATGTTGCTGCCAAAGATCGAAAGTACGTATCCCCAAAAGCCATTTTTTTCTTTTCACTTTGATAAAAATACTCTCTTGGGAATCCCAATACTGAGATTAACTTAAGTAGCACTTCCAATTTCGGTTCTGACTTATTCGTTTCATATTGGGATATTGCCTGTTTTGATACAGCAACATTCTCAGCCAACTCCGATATTGTCATTTTATTAAAAAGCCTAGCTGATTTTAACCTTTCTCCATTAAAAAATGTTAAATTCTCAGACATAATTTTATTCCTCAATTCATTTTACTTTAATTTTTGTTTTCTCTTTATCTACTCGTTTAATATTTGCTTTTCTCTGCAACAATATTACATCATCACTTATCACACTTTCTTGTGATGAACTCTCTGAAAGATCATATTCTGCATCAAGGAACATTGTCCAATTTTCTTCTTTATAAAAATTCAAACCTTTAGCCGGAATAATCCCCTTCATATCGGTTACATTCCCATATTTATCGCTATCGAAAGCTATTAATACATATCTCTTTATTTTTGCATCAAATTTTTGAGTCATAGATACAAGAATTTTTTCAAGAACCATATTTTGTTCTGCATCATACATACCAATATTAAATAATGATAACTGTTCATATATTGGTTCATATTTCGATGATAAATCATCATTTAATTTACTTAATGCATTTAAGTAATGAAATAAATGATTGCTAATCTTCTTTTGAATATTTGTCAAATTTTTCTCTCTCATTAAGGTATATAAATATCTCTCCTCTTTATCAAAGATACCGAGAAATTTCCACCTTCTTCTGTTCATTATAATTATTTGAAACCGATCAGCTGGAATGCTATCTGAAATACACTTATTTATATAATTCCAGATTTCACCTTCCCTTCCATTGTCCGTAGGAAAATTATTTTCTTCAACATGTTCTTTATATAGATAGTTAGCATCTGGAATTGCAGATGCAATTGTACGGATATATTCAATATCCAATGGGATGTTTTTAGTATATTTCATTTTAAATTCCTTTCTATCGATTTATCTTATAACCATTTTACCATTTTCAGCATTATTGTCAAGTTAATTATTTAATTAAAATTATTATTCTAATATCTTTTTAATTATCAACTGTTTTTTCTAGTTTAATAATTGTATAATTTACATTATGAGAAGTTCCAGGATGGAACAGTGAAATGTATTGAGGATGAGATACTATTTGATGTACCTGAGGGGTGGGAATGGTGTAGACTCAAAAACATATGCATGATGTCTGCTGGTAAATTCAAATCATCAGATTTGATAAAAGATGAGCCATTTGATAGTAGTTATCCTTGTTTTGGTGGAAATGGAATTCGTGGTTATGTTGATGAGTTTAATCAAGATGGAACATTTAGTATCGTTGGAAGACAAGGAGCGCTATGCGGAAATATAAACATAGCAACAGGAAAGTTTTATGCAACAGAGCATGCAGTTGTCACTTACTTATATTCAGGAATTGATTTCTCATGGAATAATTATATTCTTGAAGCATTAAATCTAAACAGCTACGCTTCAGGGGCTGCACAGCCTGGATTGTCGGTAGCAAATGTACTCAATATTCTTGTACCACTACCACCATATGATGAACAGTCAAGAATTGGTAATAAAATTTCCACTGCTAGTTCACTTATTGAAAATATAGATAATCAAAAAAAAGAACTTTTAAATATAATAAATTTAGCCAACATAAAAACATTGGAATTGGCAATTTGTGGTAAACTTGTTCCACAAAATTCAAGTGATGAGTCAGCATCCGTTCTTCTCGAACGTATTCGCAGTGAGAAAGAGAATCTTATCAAAGCAGGTAAAATCAAACGTGACAAAAAGGAATCTGTCATCTATCGAGGTGATGATAACTCTTATTATGAGAAGTTTACAAATGGAGTGTGTCTAAGCATAGATTCTGAGATACCATTTCAATTACCTCAAAGTTGGAGTTATGAAAGATTGCGAAATTTATTTACTCAACTTTCCCAGCAGATATTTCCAAACAAAGCCTGAATAAATG
>CAZQTM010000157.1:0-1622 GCA_964595855.1 uncultured Lachnospiraceae bacterium
ATTGAAAAGCCATCATGAAATGTATAGCACGGAATTTTCCGTACAGTGCGATCTTGCAACATCGAAGACAAAAAAGTATCTTCGCCTCGTGCGCCTGGTGGATTAAAAAAAGGCAATGAGAGATGCGGACGTGTCAGGTTTATACATAAATTTGCACCAGAAATAAATTTGCATCCTCCTATTAAAGGCACATTTGACGCTTCACTTTTCATAAGTATATCAGTTGAAGCATATGTAACACCACCAGAATTCATAAGGCTTTTAATACTGCTCCAGTTAATGATATCATTACTAATTGCCTCGATAAATACTTTGAAATCCTGTTCGCTTAATGTGTTATTAAAATTAATCTGCGGAATGGGCGAAATGTAGCCACAGTGATATCCATTGGTATAGTCAGCATTTCCAATTTCCTGTAAATGTGAAAGAAAAACCTGTTGTCCACTCCAAAGACATTGATTTTTGTTGTTGGTTACTGCCATTGGATATTCATCGTCATCTAGAAACAAAAGATAATCCATTTGATTTTCAATGGCGGCGTATAAAATTGCATTTCGCTTCCCTGCATAACCTGCACCAAAAACGTTCTTTAACTCAGAAAGGGTAAAATCTTCGTTTTTCTTCAATCTCTCAATGCTCTTCAAAGCATTTTTTGCGCCAAGAAAAATGATATTATCAAAATCGTCGACTATCTCTTGAGCTAAGTTTGTGTAATCGGTTGATTTCGTATTATTATACTCCAGATCGTATGAGATAAAGAGATTCAGACTAACTTTTGTATCCGCCGGATACCTCTGCTTCGTAGCATCCCATGTTTTAATATAGGCGGCAAGTACTTTTCGAAAATTTTTTCTTCCGGTTGCAAAACCTATTCCTAATTTTATTTCTCTCATATGCAATTTACATCCTTTCCCTAATTATTATCGTGTTTACAACTCATCTTTACATATTAATCCTACAGGGAAACCTCAATTGTGTCAAACTGCGGGTTGGCACCGATTGTGTCAAGTAATGATTTTTGCTTGCTTTCATTGTTCATGTAATTTGGATATGATACAATAATGTACAAATTAGAAAGGCTTGGGTATAAAGATGAAAATATGTATGATCAGCAATTATATCAACCACCATCAGATTCCCTTTTCAGAAGCTTTATTTGAACAATTAGGAAAAGACTATACTTTTATTCAGACAGAACCAATGGAAGAAGAAAGAATAAAAATGGGATGGGGTATCGATGCATCCACGATACCTTATGTCAAATTTCTGTATAAGGAAGAAGCAGAATGTATAAAACAAATAGATAACTGTGATCTTCTTTTAGTAGGGTGGATGGAAAGAGAAGATTTAATCAAAAACAGGCTTAGTAATAACAAGCTTACAATAAGAATCAGTGAACGTCTCTATAGGGAAGGACAATATAAAGCAATATCTCCAAGAGGCTTAGTACGAAAATATATGGATCATACCAAATACCGTAAAAATAACGTCTTCCTTTTATGTGCTGGTGCTTATGTTGCATCAGATTTTCATATCGTACATGCATATGAAAACAAAATGTATCGTTTTGGATATTTTCCTGCTACCAGAATATATGAGGGTGACAGTCTCTTTCAAAAGAA
>CAZQTM010000157.1:1722-5118 GCA_964595855.1 uncultured Lachnospiraceae bacterium
GTTGGATGTGCACCATATTTGATACAGGATGGTGTGAATGGACTCATTTATAAAGAGGGTGACTATCATGATTTTTTAAGATGCGTTACTTATCTTTTGGGTAATAAAGATAGAATTACTCAGATTGGGAAAAATGCATATCAGACGATTACTGAAGAATGGAATGCCAAACGTGCAGCAAAGGAATTATTACGCTTTTATGATAATTTTATAGAAGGCAATATGAAACCACCTGCAAGTGGACCATTCTCAGTTGCACCGGTTATTTCACCAAGGAAAATGTATCAAACCATATCAAACAGACAAGGAGATAGGTAAGCATGAATGGGGATATACTCATCAGTGTAATTATTCCGGTTTATAATATACTTGACTGCCTTGAACGGTGTGTCCAGTCTATAATGAATCAGACATATAAAAATCTTGATGTCATTCTTGTTGATGATGGCTCAACAGATGGCACGGCAGCTCTTTGTGATGATTTATCTAAAAAAGATAACAGGATACGGGTATTTCACAAACAAAACGGAGGATCTTCCTCAGCACGTAATCTTGGTATCAGACAAGCAAAGGGTGATTACATTGGATTTGTTGACAGTGATGATTTTATAGATGAAAAAATGTATGAAACGCTACTTTTGTCAGTTTTGAAAAATAATCTGAAAATGGCACAGATTTCAAGGGATGAGATTGACCATAATGGGAACAAACTAAGCGATGTATGTATTCCGCCTAAGCAGGAGATAATACAGACAGATGAAGAAATTTTAAAACAACTGCTTCTCCATAAAGGGGATTGCTCATTTTGCACCAGATTGACTCATAAGGATATATTTAAAAACAGAAGCTTTCCGGAAGGTAAACTAAATGAAGATTTTTTCCTTTTGACTTCTATGCTTACTGATGTAAAAAGAATTGTAATTTTGCCACAACAGTACTATCATGTTTTTTACCGTATTGGTAGCAATACGAGAAAAGAAAACAAGGAAGATTTTCCACAGGTATTTACAGATATTGTGGATAACGCTGACTCAGTCAGAATTATTGTGGACAAACATTATCCTCAATTAAGAAAGGTATGTATACGCTTTAACCTTTACCAACGTCTTGACTACCTCCTGCATATTCCAATTACCAGAATGACAAAGGAAAATACCTTTTACTGTCAAGTCGTAAAATACCTTCGTAAGAACTTCTTTAAAATGCTAATAAATCCGTACCTGACAGCAAAAAATAAATCATACTTATTTCTGCTTACAATAGCACCCCGATGTACCCGTACTCTTCACGCCACCTTAAGACACCTCCCCTGAGATCTGTTATTAAGAAGTTTGTGAAGAAACCAGACCCTTGTATGTAATATCACACCGTTTTACAAATTGTATGAAACAATGATTGGTGGAGATGAACATAGAAAAAGGGGAGGCGACGGCCTTAGGAACGTCGACGTCGAATCCCCTTTTTCTATTTCATCCCCCACCCATACATTATACAATTTGCATAAACATGGTGGGTATGCTATAATCGTGATGATTTTAAGCAAGATATTAGAAATGCTTGGAGGCATAATATGTTAAATAATAAGACAATACTCATTACCGGTGGAACAGGTTCATTTGGAAAATGTTTTACCAAATATGTTTTACAGCATTACAACCCTAAAAAGATTATTATTTATTCCCGTGATGAATTTAAACAATTTATTATGGCGAATGAAATGAAAGAATATTCAGACAAGCTTCGTTTTTTTATAGGTGATGTCAGGGACAAAGAGAGATTGATGAGAGCCTTTGAAGGAGTTGATTATGTCATTCATGCTGCAGCCTTAAAACAGGTACCGGCATGTGAGTATAATCCGAATGAAGCTATCAAGACAAATATTCATGGAGCACAAAATGTAATTGATGCTGCCCTTGATTCAAATGTTAAAAAAGTAGTTGCTTTGTCTACAGATAAAGCAGTTAATCCGGTTAATTTGTATGGTGGTACAAAATTAGTTTCAGATAAGTTATTTATTGCTGCAAATGCATATGCAGGACATAAAGATATTAATTTCTCTATCGTTAGGTATGGAAATGTTGCAGGAAGCAGAGGCTCTGTTATTCCATTTTTTAATAACATAATAAAAAATGGTGGAAAAGATTTGCCGATAACAGATTTTCGTATGACTCGTTTCTGGATCAGCCTTACTCAGGGAGTTGAACTTGTAATTAAGGCATTAGAGGAAGCCAATGGAGGAGAGACCTTCATCAGCAAGATTCCATCTTTTAAGATAACAGATCTTGCACAAGCAATGCTTCCGGGATGTGAAATGCCTGAAGTTGGTATCAGAGAAGGCGAAAAACTACATGAAATCATGGTTACAGTGGAAGATTCTCTGACAACTTACGAATTTGAAAAACATTTTATTGTATATCCACAGATGATATGGAATGATAAACAAAAACCAAACATGAACGGCAAGAAAGTGAAAGATGGTTTTTCCTATAGTTCCGGAACCAATACAGAATGGCTTAGTGTTGAGGAAATTAAAGAATTATTAAAAACGATAGAACTTGAAAAATAATTGAAAGATAGGACATGTAGGAAATAACCGACATGTCCTTTTAAATATAAATAACTGGATATCTGTTTAGAAGAAAGGATGATTATTATGGAAAAACCAGCAATATGCGGGGGCAGACCCATACGTGATACGAAAATATTTTATGGACATCAATATCTGGATGAAGATGATTATAATGCAGTAGTCTCAGTACTAAAAAGTGATTATCTGACTTGTGGACCTAAAATTAATGAGTTAGAGGATAAATTATGTCAACTTACAGGTGCAAAATATGCAGTCGTTTGTAGTAATGGTACAGCAGCGTTACATATCGCGGCCATGGCAGCAGGATTGCAAAAAGGAGATGAGCTGATTACCACTCCCATTACCTTTGCTGCAAGTGCAAACTGTGCTTTTTATTGTGGCGCTAGACCGGTTTTTGCAGATATTAATGCTAATACTTATAATATTGATCCTGATTCGGTAGAAAAGCATATTACAAAGAATACAAAAGCTGTTGTAGCAGTTGACTTTACCGGACAGGCTGTGGAACTTGATCGATTAATGAAAATATGCAAAGATAACAAACTGGTCCTGATTGAAGACGGTGCTCATTCCATTGGAACAAAATATAATGGTAAGCCGATTGGTTCCATTGCGGATATGACTACGTTCAGTTTTCATCCTGTAAAAACAGTAACTGGCGGTGAAGGTGGTGCAGTACTAACAAATAACGAAGAATATTATAAAAAATTGCTGCTATACCGTTCACATGGGATTACCAGAGATCCTTCTTTGATGGAGAATGAAATCGACGGCTCATGGTACTACGAACAAGTGGATTTAGGATT
>CAZQTM010000158.1:0-5100 GCA_964595855.1 uncultured Lachnospiraceae bacterium
AAGTCCAACTTGTATTTTATCAAGTTGGACTTCTTATTTAATCTATTATTTTACAGATGGTAAGTCACTAAGATTATTACCATCACTGCCATCCGGTATTGCTTTTAAATATTCAGTGTCTTTCCTATGGGCGATCCCGACACCATTAATTTCTCCCTGTTTTGCCATAGATACTCCCTCTTCCTTAGATACACAGGACCCATCTGACAACTGGTAGCCGGTTATTTTTCCACTGTGCTTCACTAAGGCAACAATATCCTTTGCATCTGCACTTGGTTTTGGAATCTCATCAAGTGTGTTAATTGCAATGGCTGAACCATCTATTTTAAAATCATTTTTATTATCAATTGCCATAATTTTTCCTCCTATTTTGCATTTGTTTCAAGTTTGAGGATAGTATTGGCATCAGAATAAAAAACATACAGGAATATTTTACCTGAAAAATGTATCTATTTTTGTATCATCCAGAATTTGCCCAAAATTAATATCTTTAAGAAAGGGAGATAATTCTTCCTTTAACTTTTCAACAAATGAAATAGAAACGGGTAAATATTGTTCCAGTTTGCTTAAGTAATCCTTTGAAAAATTTTCTTCGCTTCCAAAAGTAGAAAATAGAAGGAGATAAAAACAATTTTTCTGAATAAACTCTTTCAACTCAAAGTTCTTAATCGTATAGGTATCCATGATAGCTTGTAAAAAATGAAATAACTTATTCAGTATAATCTGTACTCTATTTTCGTTCTTTTCAAACGTGAAAAGAGTCTGTCTTTGCAAATTATAATCTTCTGTAATATCCTGTAAATCATCTGCAAGTTGTAGAAAAAAGCCATAACATAAATAAAACAAGAAGTCTTCCTCAGACATATTAGTAGAGACATAGAAACGATCTATGAGAACGGAAATACCTCCCTTATAAGAGGATATCTTAAAAATCTCATCTTCATTTAAATCTTTTCTTAATGCGCTCTTTGTCTGTGTTAAAGAAAGTTTTTGGGCATCCAGCATATAGAAAAGCCCGTTTCGGATATCAGTCTGTTCATCATTTTCATAAAAATGAATGACGTCATCTATCAGTTCACAGGTTTTGATATCATGCATACATCTGGTTTTCACGTTATCGCCTTTGATGTGTTTGGCAATCATCCTGTTGTAATCATTTTTTTCATTGGCACTGTACTGCGGGTCATCAATATAATTATCAGTATAAGGATATAACATGCTGTATCCAAAGATAGCGGGTGTCACAACAGGGGGAAGATTATGTATTTGCGTAAAAATATCATAAACAAGATAATTTCTTGCAGCCTGTCCAATCTCTTCCATAGACATGGTTTTATCAAAGGATGTAGCAGCTTTAAAAAAACGATAAAATTCCTGTTGCATGTCTGTCAAAGTTTCACCAGAAAAGGCAGCAGATATTCCAATAATGGATTCATTAAAAAGAATATGATGTATCAGTTTATTCCATCTTTTTTTCCATAAGGATTTTATATAAATAGGTCTTTTTCGAATATTCAACAGTTTTTTTAAATGCTTCATACAGTCGGAAAGAAACTTTTCATTTTGCAGCTGTTTCTCTCGAGGTATCGAAACTAGAAATTCAGGAAAAGAATCACTGGAATTGTTCCAGAGTTCATAAATTTGATTGTAACAGACAGATTCGATTTTCTCTTTTGCAAATACCATTTATTCTCCACCTTTTTCCAGTTTGTTTTAGTCAGTATATCATTAAATAAATAATTTTGAAACCAAACTAATAAAAATGCTTAAAGCATGCCTGTAAAAATATGTTATTTGCTGTTTTATATTAGGAAAAAATAAGTTATTACATAAAAAAAGAATTGAATATAAATGTACAATCTATTATAGTAAAGAAGAAATGCACCTTACATAAAATTATGAGGAGGAAAGAAACATGAAAGTAAAATTTGGCATTAAAGAAGTAGTAGCAATTGGTATCGGGACAGCACTTTTTGTTGTACTCACAAATGTACAGATTCCTTTTGGCATCATACCAAACACAGCATTGCAGTCAAGAGTTGCAATTCTTACATTCTTTGCTGCAGTTTTTGGACCTGTTGTTGGTGGGGCAATTGGATTAATCGGACATGCACTTGGAGACGCATTATTCTATGGTGGTGTATGGTGGAGCTGGGTATTCCCAGATGCAGTATACGGTATCTTAATTGGTCTATTTGTGAAAAAGTATGCAATTAAAGAAGGCGGATTTAATAAGAAAGCTATCGTTTACTTTAATGTAGTTCAGATTATTGCGAATGCAATTGCTTGGATTGTAGTAGCACCCGTTCTTGACATTTTAATTTATTCAGAACCAGCTAATAAAGTATTTATGCAGGGTATTCTCGCATTTGTTGGTAATATAGTAGTAGCAGGTGTACTTGGAACTCTTCTTGCTGTAGCTTACTCTAAAGTAGGTGCAAAATCTTCCAGTTTGACGAAAGAGGATTAATATGGCACCAATTATCGAATTTAAAGATTTTACATTTAAATATCGATCACAGGTTGAACCAACTCTCCTGGATATCAATTTATCAATATACCCAGGAGAGAAGGTTTTAATAGTGGGACCGTCCGGTTCGGGAAAATCTACACTTGCCCATTGCATTAACGGATTGGTTCCATTTTCTTATCCCGGTGATTATACAGGTTCTTTATCTGTAAAGGGTGAGGAACCAAGAAAAAAGGGCATTTTTGAAATGTCTAAGATAGTGGGAACAGTATTACAGGATACAGATGGACAGTTTATTGGTTTAACTGTTGCAGAGGATATTGCTTTTGCCCTGGAAAATGATTGTGTTTCACAAGACATCATGTTTAAGAAAGTAGATGGTGTCGCAGAGATAGTAGATGTAAAGGAATTATTAAATCATGCGCCCAGTGCGTTATCAGGTGGACAGAAGCAACGTGTTTCCATGGCTGGCGTTATGGTAGATGATGTGGACATTTTACTTTTTGATGAACCTTTGGCTAATCTTGATCCAGCCACTGGTAAACGAGCAATTGGATTAATTGATCAGATTCAAAAGGATAGAAATACAACAATTTTGATAATTGAGCATCGTTTAGAAGATGCTTTATATAGAGATGTTGATCGAATTATTGTGGTTGGAGATGGCAGAATTGTAGCGGATATGAAACCGGATGAATTGCTGACCAGGGATATCTTAAAGCAACAGGGAATCAGAGAACCGCTTTACATTACCGCATTAAAACATGCCGGTTGTAAGATAACAGAGGATACGCATCCATCACATATTGTTTCAATGAACGTAGAACAGTACAAATCAAAGCTTCATGATTGGTTTGAAACGGTGAATATCACAAAAAAGGAAAACAAGGAAGAAGTTTTACTGGATGTACAGAATCTTTATTTTTCTTATAATGAAAGCCCTTCTATTTTAAAAGATATTCATTTCCAAATTAGAAAGGGAGAAGTGTTAAGCATTGTTGGAAAGAACGGAGCAGGAAAAACGACGCTCTCAAATCTGATCTGCGGTTTTATTAATCCGGATAAAGGAAAGATTTTGTTTCACGGGAAGGATATTTCTGAAAAATCAATTAAGGAACGTGGTGAAATGATTGGTCTTGTTATGCAGAATCCCAATCAGATGATTTCAAAACCCATGATTTATGATGAAGTAGCACTCGGATTACAGGTCAGAGGTGTTGCAGAAGAAGAAATAAAGGAACGGGTTTATCATACACTGAAAATCTGTGGTTTGTATCCATTTAGAAATTGGCCTATTTCAGCATTGAGCTTTGGACAGAAAAAAAGAGTTACGATTGCCTCCATTTTAATATTAAATCCGGAGTTAATCATTTTAGATGAGCCAACAGCCGGGCAGGATTACAGACATTATACGGAAATAATGGAATTTTTAAGAGAACTGAACGAAAAGCAGGGAATTACTATTATTATGATTACTCACGATATGCATTTAATGTTAGAATACACAGATCGTGCGATTGTCATTGCAGATGGTAATATGATTACAGATGATTTTCCGTCCAGAGTATTGACAAATGAAGAAATTTCGAATAAGGCATATCTAAAAAAGACGTCTCTTTACGATTTGGCAGTAAAATGTGATATTGCACAACCATCAGCCTTCGTAGAGCGGTTTATATATTACGAAAGGAAGGCGGGGGCAGATGGCACGAATTCTTACCTATGCTGATAAAGATACATGGATTCATAGATTGTGTGGAGTAAGCAAGTTAGTTTTCTTCTTACTGTGGTCTGTGGTAGGTATGCTGACATATGATACAAGGGTATTACTTGTTATGTTGGTATTTAGCCTTATTATCTTTAAAATATCAAAAACAGAATGGAGGCAGGTTGGAACGGTTTTCAAATTCATTCTGTTCTTTCTTGCATTAAACTTATTAACTGTATTTTTATTCTCTCCTTTTGAGGGAACAAAGATATATGGGACAAAGACGATTTTATTTCATATAGCCGGGAACTATGAAATGACTGTGGAACAGCTTTTTTATGAATGCAATATCATGCTAAAATATCTGACAGTTATTCCGGTAGTGCTCATGTTTATCGTAACCACAAATCCGAGTGAGTTTGCTGCAAGCTTAAATCGAATAGGAGTTAGCTATAAAATTGGTTACGCCATCGCAATCGCATTACGGTATATTCCGGACGTGCAAAATGATTTTACAAAAATTAAGCATGCTCAGGAAGCAAGAGGAATTGAAATGTCAAAAAAGGCATCTTTAATTCAGAGGCTTAAGAGTATTTCCAATATTATATTCCCTCTTATCTTTTCCAGTATGGATCGTATTGATGTTGTTAGCAATGCAATGGAACTACGAGGCTTTGGTAAAAATAAAAAGAGAACGTGGTATTCCGGAAAATCATTAAGACGTGATGATTATCTTACCCTCTCTTTTGTTGTTTTGTTCAGTATAGTTGCACTAGCTGTAACCTTTTTCGATGGCAGCAGATTTTATAATCCTTTTATATAGAAGTGAGGAAAACATAAATGGTAATGAAAGACTTTGACATGTCAGAGTCTTTTTTTGCGCGAACAATGAGCCAAGTGTCAAGTTTATTTGAACATTTGG
>CAZQTM010000159.1:0-5079 GCA_964595855.1 uncultured Lachnospiraceae bacterium
TTTTTTTGTATTTTATCCATAATCAAGCCTCATGCTGCGACTGTATTTTTAGGAGTAGCTAATGGCTCAAGTTTGTGCGCAGCCCAAACTTGCATGTTGAAATAAAATTTCGACCTTACTCTCCACTACTGAAATTATTTTTCATTCTTATTCATTAAAACATTGCAGGTACTTCCACCAGATGTCTTTAATAGCTTAGGAAGAATCTCATCTTTTGTTCCAATCGATTCTACCTTTCCATTTGCTATCACAATAATCTTGTCTGCAATGTTTAAAATCCTTTCCTGATGAGAAATAATCAAGATAGAACCATTTATCTTGCTGTACATGTTCTCAAACACTTTGATCAAGCTGTTAAAGCTCCAAAGGTCTATACCTGCTTCAGGTTCATCGAAAATTGAGAATTTAGTACCTCTCGCAATGATCATTGCAATTTCAATTCTTTTTAATTCTCCGCCTGAAAGACTTGCATTAACCTCTCTATTAATATAATCTCTCGCACATAATCCAACCTCTGATAATATATCGCAGGCTTCTTTTACGGTTGTATTTTTTCCTGCTGCGAGTGTTAGTAAATCTTTGACTGTAAGCCCTTTAAATCGCACCGGTTGTTGGAAAGCATAGCTGATTCCCTTATTTGCCCTCTCTGTAATGTTAAGATCTGTGATATCCTCCCCATCTAGCAGGATTCTTCCACCGGTAGGAGGTATAATTCCTGCAATAATCTTAGCAAGGGTAGATTTTCCACCACCATTTGGTCCGGTAATTGCAACAAATCTCTCTTCTATTTTTAAATTTACATTTTTCAGTATTTCCTTATTTCCCTCAACATTGAATTGTATATTCTGTAATTCTAACATTTTTATCCTTTCCAGTATCTTATCTATATTTCTCAGTTTCGGATATTATATCATGGATATTTCGTCTGTAACAGAGCAAAAGAAAGCGGACATTAATCCATTCCTCTCCTATTTTTCGCTAGTGCGAATCCAAACATGCAACCACAGAGCCCACCTATGATATGAGTAATGTGTGAGATATTGTCCTTTGTAAACAGACCGTCATATATTTCCTGACCAAGATAAAACACCAATACCAAGATAAGCGTTAATGGAATTCTTCCATCGGAAAAACCAACCATGGAAGATAAAACAATCAATAAAAAGACTATTCCACTGGCCCCGAGTAAGGCTGTCCCCGAAAAGAATACCATATTTATTATTCCAGTCACGACAGCTGTGATACCAATCATAATTAATAAATTTATACTACCATATCGTTCTTCAACCATAGGCCCAAGTAAAAGTAGCATCATCATATTCCCTACATAGTGTTCAAGATTGGCATGTCCTAATACATGACCAAACAGGCGAATCACGGTCAACGGATCCTGAAAAGATGACCGATAAACACTAAAAAAAAGCGCATTGGTATAACCCCTTGTCAGGGTATTTAATACCAATGCGGCTAATGATACTAATGCAAATGTCAAAATTACTGGCGAATTATATTGAATCTTTTTCATTATATTACCACCTCGTAACACCTATGATAGCAATATTTTTCTTTTAGTTCAACAAGTATAATTATTAACTTTCTATAAAGATCTTTTCCTTATTATACAATTCTTCTCACGCCAAGAATTGTTCGATATGAGGCATTTGATACTTTTATGCCTTCTTTTTCATTACTTGCGTGGACTACATTTCCATTACCAATGTAAATTGCAATATGTCCTGAATACCAGACAATATCTCCAGGCTGAGCATTTCCGATAGAGCCCACGCTTCTTCCTGTGCTTCCCTGTTCTCCCGATGTTCTTGGCATTGAAATGCCAAAATGAGAATATACACTCTTAACAAATCCCGAACAGTCAGTTCCATCGGTAAGACTTGTTCCACCATACACATATGGATTGCCAACAAACTGAAGCCCATAACTTGCAATCTGCTGTCCTAAAGATGCATTTCCAGTAGATGCCTGTTGTTCCGAGGATGAAGAAGGCGATGCTACTGATGCTTGTTTTTTGCTTGTAGTATTTAAAGACTGTATAGTAGGTTTTTTTGCTGCTGCTTTCTTTGCTGCTTCCTTTTCCTGTAATGCCTTCTTTGCTGCTTCTTCTGCCGCTTTTCGCTCTGCTTCTTCTTTTTCCAAACGAGTCTGTTCTTCTTCTACGGATTCTGCCTTAACATTTTCTGTATAAACATTTAAGTAGTCAGTTGAAACGTATCCTTCTCCTTCTTCAATAGAGACTTTAATCCATCCATCTACTTCTTCTTTCACAGATAAAATATCTCCACTCGGTATAAGGCCTAAAACATCTGAATCTGTAGTTGCTTCTTCTCTGACTTTTAAAGTTGTAGTTGTTACTTCTGCAAGTCGTACACCCGCCTCATCTGCACGAATCTTGGCTTCTTCACCGGTTAAAACATATTCTGTCTTTACATATCCTTTGACGCTTCCGGATTCTATCTGAATCCACTCTCCTTTTTCCTCTATATATGTACCAACCGATTTATCATAAAGTTTCCCAAGTATTTCACTCTCTTCATTTGCTTCGCTTCTAATGTTAACATAATCTGTTACATCTGCAATTATTAAAGTGTTCACTAAACTCGGTGTCTCCTGCTCTAAACTAGCTACTGCAATCTTTTCTTCCTGACCTGTCACTGTTTCAAGCTCTGATTTTGTAGTCTCTACCGATTCAGAATATTCTATTGTTTCCTCTAAAACCTTGGCACTCCCCTCACGTAAACTTGTTAATTCATAATTGTTCTGGGTCTCGGCATAAAATTCAAAACCTGCAAAGGTCGTGAACATTGCAATTATTCCGACAACACTGATAATCTTTATCTTTCCTATTTTCATCTTCTTTTTCCTCCGATATGTTACGTAATTGTTACAAATATTACATTATTTTTTCGGATTTGTGAAGACAAATAGGCGTGGGAATTGCTGGCATCCACGTTTTTCCTAATTATTTATGTATAATTTAAAAATGTTTTTTACTTAACTGTATAATTTAATTTTACTGTTATAGTCGCGGTTTTCTCCCGTGAAGATGTATTAAATGTTCCACCATAGCTGTAATCTTCATCGGATGAATTCTTTGCTGTTATCTGGAATACCCCCAACGTAGCATCCGTTAATTTTCCTGCTTTCTCACCAGTGCCGGTTGCCATGATGTCAACTCGCTGTTTTGCATTCTTAGTTGCTTCTTCAATAAGCTGCAATTTCAGTTCATCCAACTTTGTATAATAATATTCCGGTTCATTCGATGTAAATTCTACACCGGACTCAATTAGTTTTGTGATATCTCTTGAAATCTTTTCAACTTTATCTACATCATTTGATGTAACAGTAACTTCCTGATATAAGTCATAACCATCCGGATAATCACCTATAACATCGCCTCCATCACTATATCTGGTTGAGTACCTCTGATTGATATTTACTGCGTTAAAAATCATTTCATCATCGTTAACGTTGTTATTCTGCAAGTATTCCTTAATCATCTGGGCATCATTTTTTAAAATATCATATGCCTCAGTAGTTGTCTGCCCATAGGCCGAAAAACTTCCTCTCCATACAATCAAATCCGATTCAAAATCACAATTTGCAGAACCGGTTGCTGTAATTCCTCCACTACCAGATGTTTTTTTATAGGATACAAACCCTACTACCAAAATTGCTGTACATAATATTGCGCAAATACCTGCAATAATAGAAACCATAACCCCTTTATACTCTTTCACACTAATTCCTCCCTTTTTTACTAATTATATGATATAGCTTACCTTTATAGATTACCAAAGGAATCTATGAATTGCAATTATAACTTAATATCTTTTCGGCGCAAAAAATGGCTTGAATTCGTAATTTATTGGCAATAATTTAATAGTCTTTTCTGTCAAATAATGATAAGATATTTAATAATAAAATGTATCGGAGGAAATATATGGAAGACAAACAGAATAAACCCCTAGTAACACATATTTTTACTGCAGATCCATCTGCTCACGTTTTTGAGAATAAGATTTATGTTTATCCTTCTCACGATTTGGATCATGATTGTGCAGATGATGACAATGGAGATCAGTATACCATGGAGGACTATCACATTCTTTCAATGGATGATATAGATGCTCCCTGTGTTGACAATGGCGAAGCTCTTCATATGAAGAATGTTCCCTGGGTAGGATCACAAATGTGGGCCCCGGATGCTGCATATAAAAATGGAACCTATTATTTATTTTTTCCAGCAAAGGACAAGAACGGAGTATTCCGTCTTGGTGTAGCTACCAGCAAAAATCCTGCCGGTCCATTTGATCCACAGCCTAACTGCATTGAAGGAAGTTTCAGTATAGATCCTGCTGTCTTAATGGATGATGATGGCAAAGCATATATATACTTTGGTGGTCTATGGGGAGGACAACTGGAAAAATGGCAGACTGGCTGTTATGTAGAGAATGCAGAAGGACCATCACCTGATGCAAAAGCAATCGGTCCAAGAGTGGCTGAACTTAGTGATGACCTGTTATCATTAAAGGAAACACCTCAGGAAATTACCATTCTTGATGAAGATGGTAACCCAATTACTGCAGGAGATGAAGACCGCAGATATTTTGAAGGGCCATGGATGCACAAGTATAATGGACTTTATTATTTATCTTACTCAACCGGTACTACTCACTATTTAGTATATGCAGTTGGAAAAAGTCCAAAAGGACCGTTCACCTACAAAGGCAGAATTTTAGAACCTGTAATTGGATGGACAACACACCATTCTATAGTTGAGTTTAAAGGCAAATGGTATCTGTTCTTTCATGATAGTTCTTTATCAGGCGGAATCAGTCACAAACGCTGTGTTAAGTTTAGAGAATTAAAATATAATCCAGATGGTACCATTATACCAATGAAGCCATACGAAGATTAACACATGATCGAGTAGGAACCTACTCGATTGTCGCGACATTCGCCAAATGTTCAAATAAACTTGACACTTGGCTCATTGTCCGCGCATAAAAAAGGGGGAAGCATTACTTCTCCCTTTTTTGTCATATTAAAAGCGAACCTCCG
>CAZQTM010000160.1:0-5005 GCA_964595855.1 uncultured Lachnospiraceae bacterium
TGCGCGGACAATGAGCCAAGTGTCAAGTTTATTTGAACATTTGGCGAATGTCGCGACAACCTTGTAGGGACCTACTCGATTTTATAGCTTTGTTACTAAAAATGATAATGTTACTGAATCAAGAGAAGGAGAAGAAATTGTTAAAATCCCCATGCCTTCTGTCTCGGAGCGGATATAAACGCCACCACTTCCTCCCTGCAAACTGGATATACTTGGACCAATTATGGAGATGGAACCTTTTACTGAGAAACTGAGAGGATAATTTGCATAGGGCAACTGATTTCCATATTCATCTTGCGCTGTGATCCGGATCTCTTTCACATCATAAGTTTCTTTTTCTACAAGATTGGTGGATTCGACTTCTGCACGTAAATAAGTATGGCTGACAGGAGCTTTGATGACGGTAGACACTAATTTTCCATCTTTAATTCCTTCAAAACGATATTGGCAGGCCTCTCCACCCCAGTTTCCTACATATTTAGAAAATAACTCTCGACCTTTCTCATACGTAAAACCATGAAACATCATAAGGATTAATAGTTTCAGTATAATCTTAAAAGGCATATGTTTTGGACCATATCTTGCATATGCATTTAAACAATCACGAATCATATCTGCAATTTTGGGTGGATAATTTTCACTTGTAACAAACAGTTCCCCAATCAGATCATCAATTAAGATTGGAGGATGAGGCATTCTGTTTTTTTTGTCAGGGTAGAATTCCCCAACATAATTCTCGTTCTTATATAGACGAACACTGTCAGCATTTGTAAAAGCATAGATATTTTTTAGATTGCTGGCAGAATGTTCCCCAATATCCATGGATGAAGATATATGGAGTATAGGTTGATCATCACTTTGACTGGCATAAACGTAAGCAGCCATTTTACGATTCCGAAACATATCAAGAACACCATGGTAGCAGATTCTGTCTCCGGAACCAAAGTTCTTATGGGTATTATAATCAGCCATACACCAGCCAAAACTTCCACAGATTTCTTTCCTGGAATACATCGCCTGCAAAACCTTGGCATGCCTTAATGCATGCTCCAGTCTTTTCTCCTCATCATCAAACGTTTTCGTTGGAAACATATGTCCATTATATTCAGAGATAAGATAAGGTTTATTTCGATCAGGAGTAACTGCGAATTTAGAGCGTAATGCCTTTTTGTTCCCGCCATAGTAGGAAAAATCATTATATGCATATACATCTTCAAGAAGGCTGCTCTTTTGCAGATATCTTACTCCACTCGTCTGTCTGGTCGGATCCAGGATGTGCGCAAGTATATTGGTACGCTTATAAAGATCATTATGATCAACCGATTCATTGATTCGTACGCCCCACAATACAATGGAAGGGTGATTCCGATATTGTGTGATCATTTCACGACAGTTTTCGATTGCGATATCCTGCCATTCTTCATTACCGATGTACTGCCATCCCGGAATTTCAGTGAAAACCAATAGACCAATTTCATCACAACGATCAATAAAATGTTTAGACTGTGGATAATGAGAAGTACGTACTGCATTTAGTCCCAGCTCATATTTTAAGATATCAGCGTCTCTACGTTGTATCGATGCAGGCATGGCATAACCTACATAAGGATAAGACTGATGACGGTTTAGTCCTCTTAACTTTATCTTTTCCCCATTCAGATAGAAACCATCTTTTTTAAATATTACATTTCGAAATCCAAAGCGAACTTCCCTTTTTTCACTGCCATAAGAAAAAATTGCTGTATACAGAGTTGGAGACGTAATCGACCAGAGTTTTGGTTCCTCTACAGTGAGGGAAAATGATACTTCTTTTATAAGAAAATCCCCGGATCTGCTACCGATTGATTCGATTTTGCTCCCGACTAACTGTTTATTATCATCATATATTTCAGCAATAATTTTTGCATCTGATAAATTACAGTCAAAAATAAGGGAACAGTTTACGACATCTTCAAAAGTTCGTACAAAGACATCTGTAATATAGTTATTTTCTCTTATTTCTAAGGTTACTTCACGGTATATGCCGCCATATGTCATATAGTCGATTACATGACCAAAAGGAGGAATATTATTTGTTTCTCTGGTGTCAAGTTTTACAATAATCTCATTTTCCCCATCCTTTATGAATTCAGTGAGCTCAGCTTCAAATGCGGTATAGCCACATGAATGTGTGCAAATAAGGTGGTCATTTAAAAATACATATGCTAGATGTGCTGCACCGGCAAAGCAGAGAAACATACGCTTATTGTCCATATCTTTTGTATATAAAAAAGTTTTACGATATCCACAAACAGTTTGGTAAGTTGATTCGTCTGCATAATTAAAAGGAATCTCTTTTACAGTGTGCGGTATTCGTATGATTTGAGAATCGGCAAAACCATTATCAATGAAATATGTAAATTCCCAATCATTATTAAAAGGTATTTTCATACGCATTCCCATCTGTGTCGTCGACACAATTAATATGAATCATTTATTAGACAAATAACAAGAAATATTATAATATAAGAAAAGGTTATGTTCAATAAAAGTGCGATAATTACTATGGTAATTACTGTTAGTAACGCATAATTTTGTAGTACGATTTAAGTGGTGGGGGATATGGGTAATAAAATAATTAATAGTCTGAAATTAACGTTCAGTATGGCTTTTCCTATGATTATTCAGGGGATTGTATTTCAATTGCAGTCCTTGACGGACAAAGCATTTTTAGGACATCTTGATACAAAATACATATCAGCATTGGGAGCTGCACAGTTTCCTTTTTTTATGGTGGTTGAAAGTCTGATCGCAGTGGGTACTGGGGTCGTCATTTATGTGTCTCATCTTTATGGAAAAAATGAAAAGAGTGAGGCAGCAACCTATGTAAAAAGCTTTATATTTTATATGTCATGCATTTGTCTTGTCTTTTTCGCAGTATGGTTTTGCCTCCCAAAACAAATATTTTATATGTTATCTGTTAATCCACTTGTTATGGATTACTGTGTGACATATGTAAAGATATGTTCTTTCATTTTCATTGGATTAGGTGTGGATATTGCTTTACAAGCCTTTTTGCAGGGAATTGGAGATACCAAACCAATCATGTATGTAGGCATTATAAAAGTGGTACTGAATATTATTCTTACAGGAATATTGGTATTTGGAATAAATGACTTTCAGGGAATGGGAGTAGCTGGCGCAGCAATTGGAACATTAATATCCAATGTGGTAGCAGCCATTATGTTGATCATATATTGCTTTTGGATTAAGAAAGAATATATGCTGTGTGATAAAATTCATCAGATGTTTCAAAGAGAGCCTTTCGTAGCTTCAATAAAACTTGGACTTCCAACTGGAATGGAATTTTTATTATGGCATGTATCGAATTTGCTACTGATTAAATTCTTAAATGGATTTAATTATCAGGCGATGGCAATTTATACCCTTACTGTTGGTATCGAAGGAATTGTTTATGCCATTTTTAATGGAACAGCGAAAGCTAACATGACCGTAATGGGTCAGGAAATTGGCGCAGGTAGATATAAAGAGGCCAATTTCCATTTTTATATTTCTATGAATGCAAATATCATCATTGAGTTTTTTATATTGATTGTTTTTATACTTTATGCCAGACCTATCTTATCGGTCTTTTCCAACGATATTGAGATTATAGAGAAATCAGCTATTTATCTGATTATTACGGGAGTAATCATGATTTTCCAGTCCGGAAATGTTGTAATCGGAACGGCTATAAGGTCATATGGTGATACCAGATTTATGCTTTACTCACAGATTTTTGGCTCTTTTTTTGTAGTAACGTTATCCAGCATACTGGTTTTAGGTCTTCATATGGATATAATGGCAATCTATATTACATTCTTTTGTGATGAAGCCGCCCGTTCAATCATTAATCTGATTTATTTTAGAGTTAAGTATGCAAAACCGGACACTATATTGCAAACTCAATAAAAGAAGTTAATCCGGTTTGTTAGCAAAAAAAGCAAGTGCTATGGCACCTGGACCTGCATGTGTTCCAATGGTGCTACCAATGGTGCAGACTGGCAAACTTTTGGTTTTCCCTTCGTAAAGAGCTTCGCTGTCATGGATATACTTTTGTAACATGGAATCAGACAAACCAGAATATGCTAATGAAAATGGCATGGAAAAGTTGATTCCACCATTTTTATTTGTCAGTTCCATAAGCATATTGTTTCCGTTTTTTGAACCTCTTGCTTTCCCTAATATCGCAACTTCTCCATTTTCTATTGCTATAACAGGTTTAATAGAAAGCAAAGAACCGGCAAAAGCAGCTGTGGATGATATTCTTCCGCCTCGCTTTAAATATTCTAATGTATCTAATAGTGCAATCAGCCTAATCTCTTTTTTCTTCTCATTTAATACACAGGAGATTTCTTTGGCATTTTTCCCTTCATTACGTAAAATAACAGCCAGGCGAATTAGAATCTGTTCGCCAATACATACATTTTCACTATCGACAATTTCGATAAAATCACTATAATCAGTTGCTGCAATATGTGCACTCTGATTACTTCCTGATAATTTTGACGAAAGAGTAATACATACGGCAGTGTCACCTTTTTTCACAATTTCAGAAAAAATTTCTTCATATTCATAAGGTGGAATTTGGCTAGTGGTTGGCAGTGCGTCAGATTCTATTAATTTCTCATAGAATTGCTCGTGTGTTATGGTAACGCCATCCAGATATTCCTCATGATTAAATATTGTTTTTAATGGTAAAAAGTGTAGGTCAAGTCTATCTGCCTCCTCTTTTGAAATATCAGATGCAGAATCAATTATTATGTGGACACTCATAAGTTTTCCTTCCTTTATTGTATTGAAGTCATGATGCATGTTGCTTCTGTTAGAAAAATAGTTAAGTAACTATATGATATCTTATCCTATTTGTCAAATTTATTTCTTTTGATATATAATAATTTAAAATAATTTAAATTGAATAAAAATTAAAAATTTTTGTAACAAATTGTACTTTTGTCGCACTTAT
>CAZQTM010000161.1:0-4970 GCA_964595855.1 uncultured Lachnospiraceae bacterium
CTCGCCTTCGCAAGAGATGTTTCATATGCATTCTCGATGATTGCATATTCATTTTCCTTTGTAGCAACAGGGTCTCCGTTCAGACCACAGGTACATGCTGCTTCGCAGAGAGCCGGACATACTCTGGATGTAAATTCCGGAAAATTATTTGTCTTTAATAATCTTTTATATGCCTGCGTCCAGTTGCCGGTATAAACAAGTTCATTCCATTCAGGTACTAAATTATGCAAAGGACATCCACTTGTCATTCCACAGAGTGTCATGCCTGACTGACAAAATGGCACACCACAATCCATACAACGGGCACCTTGTAACTGTTGTTTTTCTATTGGAAGATGCTCGTGAAATTCATTAAAATGTTTGATTCTTTCTTCTGGCTGCTGCGCCGTTGATACTTCTCTATTATACTCTAAAAAACCTGTTGGCTTTCCCATATTATTTCTCCTTTCTGCACTCTACTTTCCACCTTTGTTTGCATAGAATGCTTCGATTTGTGCCTGTTCCTGACTAAGTCCTTTTTCTTCCATTTCTACAATGTTCTTCATCATCTTTTCATAATCATGAGGAATAATCTTTTTGAATTTAGGAAGATACTCAGCAAAATGATTTAATATTTCTTTACCCTTTGGAGAATTTGTATTTGCAACATGATCTTTTATCATGTCTTTCAATTCTACAACATCATATTTGGATGTGATTTCATAGGATGAAACCAGTTCCTTATTGAGTCTCATATAAAGATCATTCTTTTCATCAAGAACATAAGCAATACCACCACTCATGCCGGCTGCAAAGTTTTTTCCTGTTCTTCCAAGTACAACGACACGGCCACCTGTCATATACTCACATCCGTGATCTCCAACTCCTTCAACTACTGCAATTGCCCCTGAATTACGTACAGCAAATCGTTCACCGGCTACACCGTTAATATATGTCTTACCACTGGTTGCTCCATATAAGGCAACATTACCGATTATGATATTTTTTTCAGCCTTAAAGGTACATTCCTTTTGTGGATAAACAATTAGCTTACCTCCTGAAAGTCCTTTTCCAAAATAATCGTTGCTATCACCAATTAGTTCTAATGTCAGACCTTTTGGAATAAATGCTCCAAAACTCTGTCCACCCGCACCATAACACCTAATATGATACGTATCCTCAGCTAGATGATCACCGCATTGTTTTGTTATTGTTGAACCAATAATCGTGCCAAATGCTCTGTCTGTATTACTTACCTCTATTTCTACAGTTCGCCCTTTTTTAGCCGCAATAGCAGGCTGTATCTGTTCTTTTAACAGCTTAACATCCTTTGTTTTTTCTAATTTGAAATCAAAAATATGCTTTTTGTCAAAAGTAATACCATTAGTCAGTTTGCTATAGGGGTTTTTCAATATGGTGTCCAGGTTAATCTGTTTCAGATTATCGGGTAAATTCTCTCTCATGCATAATAAATCTGTTCTTCCCACCAGTTCATCTACGGTTCTAATTCCGAGCTTTGCCATATACTCCCTTAATTCCTGTGCTATGAATTTCATAAAGTTCATGACATATTCCGGTTTGCCTCTAAAATTTTTACGTAGCTGTGGATTCTGAGTTGCTACCCCAACAGGACAGGTATCCAGATTACATACTCTCATCATGACACAACCCATTGTAACAAGGGGAGCTGTTGCAAATCCAAATTCTTCTGCGCCAAGTGCTGCTGCAATGGCAACATCACGTCCACTCATCAGCTTACCGTCTGTTTCGATCCTTACTTTATTTCGTAGCCCATTCATAATTAATGTCTGATGTGTCTCAGCAAGACCAAGTTCCCAAGGCAATCCCGCATTATGAATGGAATTCTTTGGTGCTGCACCCGTTCCTCCATCATAGCCGGATACAAGAATTACCTGAGCTCCAGCTTTGGCAACTCCGGCTGCAACCGTTCCAACCCCTGCTTCTGATACAAGTTTTACCGAAATTCTTGCATCCATATTGGCATTCTTAAGATCATAGATAAGTTGAGCTAAATCTTCTATTGAATAGATATCATGATGCGGCGGCGGTGAAATCAAGGATACTCCTGGTGTCGAATGCCTTGTTTTGGCAATCCACGGATATACTTTCCCACCCGGTAAATGGCCTCCCTCTCCCGGCTTTGCTCCTTGAGCCATCTTTATCTGAATTTCTTTGGCGCTGACAAGGTATCTGCTTGTAACTCCAAATCGTCCGCTGGCTACCTGCTTAATTGCAGAACCCCTGTCAATACCGTCATCGCCAATCTGCATACGATCTAAGTCTTCTCCGCCTTCACCGGAATTTGATTTTCCATGGAGCATATTCATTGCGATTGCCAGTGTTTCATGTGCCTCTTTAGAAATAGAGCCATACGACATTGCACCGGTCTTGAATCTTGTTACAATAGATTCCACACTTTCTACTTCTTCAATCGCGATTCCTTTTCCCGGATATTTTAATTCCATCAGTCCACGTAGATTCCGTACACTATCTTCGTCTGTTACCAGTGATGTATATTGTTTAAATAAGTTATAATCACCTCTTTTTGTGGCTTCCTGTAGTAAATGAATCGTAGCTGGGTTATATAAATGGTCATCTGCACCACTTCTCATTTTGTGATGTCCCGGACTGTCTAACGTTAAATCTGCTGTCAGGCCTAATGGATCAAAAGCAGTTGAATGCCTCTTATCTACCTCTTTCTCAATATCCTTTATTGTAATGCCACCTACACGGCATACCGTATTAGGAAAATATCTATTTATGACATCTTTGTCAATTCCAATGGCTTCAAAAATCTGTGAACCCTGATAGGACTGGATTGTAGAAATCCCCATTTTAGATGCTATTTTTACGATGCCATGTAATACTGCATTGTTATAATCATCTGCTGCCGCATAGTAATCCTTATCAAGCATTTTATTTTCAATCAGTTCCTTAATGGATTCCAGCGCTAAATATGGATTAATCGCACATGCACCATATCCAAGTAATGTTGCAAAATCATGAATTTCTCTTGGTTCACCAGACTCTAAAATTAAAGCTACACTTGTTCTTTTCTTTGTATTTACCAAGTGCTGGTTTAATGATGATACCGCTAACAAAGAGGGAATAGCCACATGATTTTCATCTACTCCACGGTCTGACAATATGATAATATTAGCTCCATCCCGAAAAGCTCTGTCCACTTCGATGAAAAGTTTCTCAATGGCTCTCTTAAGACTTGTATTTTTATAATAAATAATAGGAATGACTTCCGTTGTAAATCCATCGGCTTTCATTGATTTTATCTTTAACAAGTCTGTATTCGTCAGAATGGGATTATTAATTTTTAATACATTACAATTCTTTTTGGATTCCTCTAGTACATTGCCCTCTGTCCCAAGATAAACCGTAGTAGAAGTAACAATTTCCTCACGTATTGCATCAATTGGTGGATTTGTAACCTGTGCAAACAGCTGTTTAAAGTAGCCAAATAAAGAATGATAAGTCTTACTTAATACAGGCAGCGGAGTATCCACGCCCATAGAAGCAATTGCTTCGGTACCGTTTTTTGCCATTGGAAGAATACTGGTTTTTAGTTCTTCATAGGTATAGCCAAATGCTTTTTGCAAACGTTGCCTTTCCTCATATGTCGGTTCCGGTACACTTACATTTGGTATTTTTAAGTTCTTCAGTGCTACCAGATTAGAATCCAGCCACTCGCCATATGGCTGACGGGATGCATAGAATTCTTTTAATTCCTCATCATCGATGACTTTTCCTCTCACTGTGTCAACTAAAAGCATTTTACCTGGACGAAGTCTTTCTTTCATTACTATCTTAGATGGTTCTATTGGCAACACTCCTACCTCAGAAGAAAGAATTAAATCATCATCACTTGTAATCAGATAACGTGATGGTCTTAAGCCATTTCGGTCAAGAACCGCACCCATGACATCTCCGTCAGAAAAAATAATGGATGCCGGTCCGTCCCACGGTTCCATCATGGTTGCGTAATACTGGTAAAAATCCCGTTTCTTCTGAGACATGGTTTTATTATTTGCCCACGGTTCCGGTATTGTAATCATAACTGCCAAAGGAAGGTCCATTCCACTCATTACTAAAAATTCCAATGTATTATCAAGCATTGCGGAATCAGATCCGGATGCATTGATTGCCGGAAGTACTTTCTGTAACTGCCCGTGAAGATGTGGGGATTCCATATTTTCTTCCCTGGCAAGCATCTTATCTGCATTACCACGTATGGTATTAATTTCACCATTATGAACAATAAAACGATTAGGATGTGCTCTCTCCCAGCTTGGGTTGGTATTTGTAGAAAAACGGGAATGTACAATTGCAATTGCAGATTCATAATCCTTACATTGCAAATCTGAGTAGAAAGTACGTAACTGACCGACTAAAAACATACCTTTATATACGATGGTTCGGCTCGATAAGGAGACAACATAGGTAACATCGGTTGATTGTTCAAAAACACGCCTTACAATATACAAACGTCTATCAAATTCGATTCCCTTCTCGACTTGTGCAGGTTTTTTTACAAATCCCTGCATAATACAAGGCATGCATTCAAGTGCTTTATTACCAAGTACCTTTGCACTGATTGGGACTTCTCTCCATCCCAAAAATTCCATACCTTCTTTTTCCACTATGATTTCAAACATTTTTTTACTCTGGTTACGTTTTAGTTCATTTTGAGGAAAGAAGAACATACCTACGCCATATTCTTTTTCAGCTCCAAGTTCAATTCCGGATTCCTTTGATACTCTTTGAAAGAACTTATGGCAGATTTGAAGCAGAATACCAACACCGTCCCCTGTCTTTCCTTCTGCATCCTTACCTGCACGATGCTCTAAGTTTTCAACTATTTTTAGTGCATTTTCAACTGTATTCCTTGTCTTTTTTCCCTTGATATTAACACAGGCTCCAATTCCACAGTTATCGTGTTCGAACTCTTTTTGATAAAT
>CAZQTM010000162.1:0-4951 GCA_964595855.1 uncultured Lachnospiraceae bacterium
TCCAGCTTTGTAATTCAATAATATTTCCTTCCGGATCTCTCGCATAAACAATTACTGCTTCCATACTATTTGGATATTCTGCGGTCACCATCTCTCCTACACTACTTCCTCCGGCACTAATAATTTCAGCTAATGTCGCTTCCACATCATCTACTTCAAAAGCTATGTGTCCAAAACCCGGATGGTTAATCTCTGATACTATAGTATCTTTCATTGTTTCGTATGATAATATTTCAAGTGTAGGGTAATCTTCTCCATACCCCGGCAAAAGCAGATGTTCTCCAGTAATATGAACCTTATTTAAGCCGGTCAGTTTGTCTAACCATTCTCCACTTAAATCACGTTTTTCGCTGAAACTTTTGCAGTGTAGGATTTCTTTATAAAAAGAAATCAGTTTATCTGCATCTTTGGCAATAATGTTGGTATGTACATAACGAAACATTTACTTAAACTCCTTTTCAATCATCTTGGTTCATAACTTTATTATCTATAAAATCTAAGAATTTACTAAACCAACTAGCTTCTGCAGGAGTGGCAGTTTGTAAACTTTACTCCTCTCCATCAAAGGTAATATGTTGTTGTCTCAACACAAATGAAAATCCACGTTCAAGCTCCAATAAGAATTTTTGCAAATGGTCAATCAAGACTTGCTCAATATCTTTTTCATAAGGATTAGGGGTTTGTTCTAATCCTAAAAATTCAAGGACATATGAATCTCGAATAATATCTTTAGCATCAATGCCTTTTTCCAGCAATCGAATTTCATTTCTCATGCTATCTTTGTCTTGGCTAGATAACAACCTTTGATAATAAAAGCTGTTTATTTGTCGTTCAAGTTGTCTTGTACTCCAGTTTGATTTTGCACATTCTTCCAAATAAAACATTCGAGCTGCATCATTTTCAACCTTTAAAAGTATTCTGTAATGTGTCCAACTCAATTGGTCACGCAGTGCGTGACGTTTTGGAAAAGCATTATAAAATTGACACATATATTTTAAATTTGTAGCAGTATATCCTTTGCCAAATTCTGCAGTTAATTTTTCAGATAAAAATTTTAATAAACCTTTTCCATACTCTGCACGTTCATTTTCACCTTGAGCTTCATATATCTGTTTACCAATGTTCCAATATGTTTCTACCATTACAAAATTAACAGTTGAATATCTGCCCTATAAAGAAATACATCATCTATTTCATTTTCAAAATATTCATATATTCCGGCATATTCTCGACAAGAAAACAGATATTGAAGTTTGTCTATTTCCAGATTAATACCAAGTTCTTCTCGTCCTTCTCGGATCGCAGCCTCTAAAGAAGTTTCGCCAGCCTGAATATGTCCTGAAAAAGAAATATCTAACAGATTAGGGAACATGGCAGGACTACTTCGTGTTTGAAGTAGTATCTCATCATTAGAATTAATAATCCATACACATAATTTGGCAATATCAATCTTTTTGAGCAAAGATGGCTATTTGTTGATTATCATTACTCCAACTTGCTCCAATACCAATTCCATTATCAATTTCTATTGAATATATTATTTCCTCATCATTCTCTACATCTGCATAAATTTTCGTATACTCAATCTTTCGCATTTTTCCTATGAACTCAAGTGCCTGCTCCCTAGTACATCCATTAACATCTGAACCCATGTGCAGTACTTCATCACTTACAGGCGTATAGTTTACAGTCATTCCCTGTGGTAATTCAGGCAATAATGAGGCATATGGGTGGTCATGCCAATTTCCCGGGGCTGTGTTGTATTGTTCGATATTATTTTCATAACTAACTTTCTCATTTGTGGAATATGTATTTATTTTATACTCAAAATCTACTGCATCATGAGTACTCACATAATCTGCATAAATGGTAGCTGTACTCTCTTTTATCGTACCTGACTCGAATTGCAAATCATCAAAAATAGAAACTTGTTGTTGGTTAGTATACCATGCATTATCATTACTATAAGTAATAGGAATAATCATTGGCTTAGCGTCGTAAGCTTCCAATGCATTAAAACTCTCTTCAAAATACTTTATATTGTCAAATCGTCCATGATAAGTATACCAATGCTGAGAAAATGTATTTTCATACAAATCGAAACGTGAAAAATCATCCAACAATTTTTCTGTAATCAGATTATCATCCGGTTCAAAGATTTGGGGAACTGGTTCTAAAATAATATTTCCTGAATCTGTTCCTGCATATAATGACTGAACGTAATCCTCATATATAATCTTAGTCTTAACATTATTTAATCCAAATTCATCGTATGATTCCAGCATAACCACTGTAGCCACATGTTGTTCAGCTTCCCTATATTTATTTGAACCATATACCAGTATTCCCATACGCTCATACCATACCGGAATATCAATCAGATATGGAACTTCCATCATAATAACATGATAATTATCTGTTTCAGGTACGAATAAATCAGAATCTTTATTGCTAATTGGAAATGCTTCCGGTAGGGGATTAATGCTATATTCCTTTTCTTTCTCAATTAATGAATCATTAACGTTTCCCACACACATCAAATCATTATCAAAATACACTTCATATATTAATGTATTGCCTATCAGACCAGATAAGCCGTCAGATTCGTATTTCATGGCAACACCATAATCAGATGCAACTGACACACTATTATAATTAGTTTCATCTCCTGATAATTCGTGCCCGGTTACCATGTTATCTTCATTTGTATAGGTAAACGCTACTACTCGTCCTCTTCCGGTATTCATATTCAACTGTGTATGTTGAAATTCAATTGTAGGGATCTTATTTCCTTCATTCTGTTGCTCACTACTCTCATATAATTTGATACTGATCTTTTTATTGTTATAGAAAGCCGACTTCGCCTCTTCACCATAGACCTTAAACTTAACAATATTGTCATCATAGGATACGATTTTTAAACTGTCAGTTGTCTGCACGTCGCTATTGATTAAGATATCTGCAACATTACCTTCTTCTAATGTCTCATTGGCTCCACCTTTAATATCAAACAACACCACTCTGTAATTCGCATACTTGTTTACCACATCTGCAATTCCCACATGACTAATTGTTGCGGAAACGGTGTTTCCATCCCACTCCGGCTGTATATGACTGTCATTTGAAGAATCATAAAACCAATATTCTTCTGCCGAACTTCCTTCACAGATATAAAAGTTACCTTCTCTAATAATTATTGTTAGATAATCCTCACTGTTGTCTGAGAATAAATCAATATAAATCTCATTTTTAATTTCACTTGAGTCTCCATTCTGAATCGACTCAAGCTTTCCCACCGCCTCGTGATTAAGCGTAAAGACAGCTTCATTGTCTCCATTCAAAGCAATCTGGAAAGCACTATTCGGGATTGTGGCATCCGTATTTGCATTTTTCACACCTTGAGCATCACCCTGTGCCTGTGATGTATCTGTGTTCTTTTTCTCTCCACATCCTGTCATTGTAACTAATAAAACTATAACCAATACAATACTTAAAACCCTTTTTTTCACATCAATTCCTCCGTCAACTTATTCCCATCTTAGTTTTCTACTATACATAACGTATGTAATGCTGTCCTATCCTTGTTGCGCCCTCTTCCTCTGTAAATACTGTATACTCGCTATCCCCGTCTTCATATTGTTAAGAAAATGTTTCCTCAATAGTCTCATTTGCCAGAAGGTTATTCCAAGTATCTGTATCACAGATTTTTGTGGCACTTCCCAATTTTGTCAGACCTGAAAACCAACGACATTCACTTTGGAAATCATCATACATCAGTGGTACAGAGTATCCAAAATACAATACATTAGCTTGAACACCTAACAACAGATCTGGTCGAGAGGCTCTCTCCTGTTCGACTTTAAACTTGGTTTCAAGGAATTCTGGTGTAACTAAATCCTCGGGAATCGCATTAATACCTGTCTCTTCCTTTGCACTTATCGGTAAAGATATCTATGCAAGTGCATCCGCATCACTTCCAAAAATAGCTGTTGCATAACGATTACATAAGCCAAATTCATCATAGGATTCCATCATTACAACTTTTATCGGGGTATTTGACATCTTATAATCCCCTTCTTCTGCTGCTGTGTAAATATATACTTTAAACCCGGTTGTATGATATTCATATTTATACCAATCAAATATTAGATTCGTATATTCCGGATATGTTTCCACAATAACAGAATAATTATTTGTTATTCCCTTAAAATAGAATAAGTCAAGTTGGGCTAATGCTTGTTCATCAGGTATTGAAGGTTTCTCATACTCAAACATTTGCATTTTCTACAAACTTGAATTAAGTAGGGTTCCTTTCCTAAATAATGCTTTGTTCCATCATCATTTTCGATACTATGAATCCCTCCGACTCCCTCCTGCCCTGATTACGATTTCACTTTCGCTTATACGTGTCAATTTTAACTAGCGGTGACAGGTAGGGTCGCTCCAGTTCCGAACCACACTTTACATACATACCATTTCCTTTATACCGAGGGATTCCTCAGCGGTGCTTTCCAGTGTCTTCCCACTTTCCATGGTCTTCGCCCATATGCACAAGACTCGACTTCCCTTTGTTCTCATTTCAAAGACCTTTTTTTAACGATACGACAGAATTCACTTAATGTTGCGGTCTGCATGATTGCTCGCACTCTTTACGAAATTACTTTACCCACTCGCTTATTTAACATTAACATCCCTGTAAATCATGATTTATGTGACACTATACATCAGTTTCAACCTTTGAGCTTCATTTACTGAAAAACCGAATTTTTCGTAAAAAGGAATTTTTTCAGGCATTGCGCACAACTCAGCAAAAATGCCCGTACCCTTAATGCCATTATTATTTATGTATCTGAATAGCTCTTCAATAAGCATTTTTCCAATTCCTTTATGCTGATAATCTGGTTGGACAACAACGTCCTTAATATAATAATTCAATCCCATATCGCCAATC
>CAZQTM010000163.1:0-4948 GCA_964595855.1 uncultured Lachnospiraceae bacterium
TACCCCTTGATACATTTTTTCTCATCTGTGTTAAATAATCACCGTACTCACATGCAAATTTACTAATGTGACATTTACTTCCTCTGTTAAATCCTTCTTCAAAAGAGCTTTCGCTTATTAAGCGCACAATCTCTTCCTGATTAATTTCATCATCCTGTTCTGTTGCAAGATGTATCAATTGGAATAAAAGATAATTGATATTAAGATTCATAATTTTACCCTTAATATCCTTTTTCAACATTTCATCATAAAAGTTATTAACACATCTAATAATTTCACTATGATTATTTTGTTCAATCATTTTAACCAGAATATCGATACTATTCTTACACAAGACAATACCTGTATTATGTATCTGTATATCTTCTTCATAATACATAATTCTTTTTTTGGGCTGGAATCCTTGAAATGAATTTAGCATACGGACTGACAAGTAGGATTTTGCAATGTTAACAATGTTTGTAACCGTTTTCCCAACAAACATAATAACAGGTTCGTTTATATAACTATATAAATAATCCATTAATATATTTAAGTATTCATCTCTGCTTATTCCCTTTTCTTCTGCCATGTAATCACAAAAAATAAATCCAATATCATACACCCTTTCATAACCTGTTACATCGAATACCGCGTGTAATGAATCTACTTTAAGGAATTCTATACAAGCATCATACAACTTTCTTTGGTATTCTCTTCTCTCACTATCTGATATTTCTTCCTTATGCTGCGTCTCATCCATTTCAATTTGTACATAACAAGCTGTCTTTCCAAATTTAATATGATCTTTCACATATTTTAAATTTATGGTATCGTATTTTCCTGATATGATAGATATTAGATTACGAGCCAAATATTCACGCTCCATCTTCTGATTTGTCGATATTGTTTCAACCATATTTTTGTTCATGGTTCTTACTCGTTCCAAAACAGATAAAAGTTCTTCCTTATCTACCGGTTTCAGCATATAGTATGTACAATCATATCGAATTGCTTTTTGAGCATATGTAAATTCTGCATAACCACTTAGTATAATAAAATAAGCAGAAGATATTTTTTTCAATCTAATGTTTTCTAGAAGTTCCAGTCCTGTCATTCCCGGCATATTAATATCTGCTATAATTACATCTACTGTATATTGTTGTAAAAATTGTAATGCCTCTTCCCCATCTGCTGCTGTCCCTAAAATCTCAAATCCGGCTTGTTCCCAATCCAACAATACCTTAAGCCCTTGTAATATAAAAGGCTCATCATCTACTAACAGCACCTTTAACATTCATTTTCCCCCTTCTAAACATACAATAACGGAATAATCATCTGAACTGTAGTACCTACTCCTTTCTCCCCTTCTAATTCAAATCTTGCTTCATCATCTGTGAATATTTTTAGCCGAAGGCTTGCATTGATTATTCCAACCCTTCCCTTTTCTTTTAGCATATCTAAATTTGCGTTTTTAATTTTATTTAGTAATTCACTTCTAAATAAATCCTCCATACCAATTCCGGTATCCTCTATCTCTATGTATAAACAATACTTATCCCTGTAGATTCTGACAAAAATCCACCCGGGTGTTGTTTTACTCTCAATTCCGTGAACGCAAGCATTTTCTACAAATGTTACAACAGTAAGCTTTGGTATTACATATTCTTTGCATTCCTCTGCTATTTCCAATTGATACGAAAGTTTTTCTCCAAAGCGATACTTCTGTAATTCAAGATATGCTTTAACTAATTCCATTTCCTTTTCGACTTTAATGAAATCATTACCCCATTCTAAGTACTGTCTTTGAATTATAGCAAGACGTTTCACCATGTCAGCAGTTTCAATTTCATTCTTTAAAATACTATGCATCCTGATACTTTCTAATGCATTAAACAGAAAATGGGGATTAATCTGACTATATAGGGCTAAAAGTTCTGCATTTTTTCTTGCAACTGTCGTTTCCTGTTCTTTCATCTTTGCAATATATACCGTATTTATTAATGAATTAAAACGTAATGCCATTCTATTATAATTTAGCATTAATTTTCCAATTTCATCTTTCCCACGTATATTCTCTATTTTTATCAGATTTTCATCGTCTATTTTATTAAAGACATCACTAAGCTCACGTAACCTAGTCGTAAAAGATCTGTTAAAAATCCATACTAAAAAAGTTGGTGAGATAATATTTATTAGAATTAATAATATGATAATCGGCATATTACTTAAAACTTCCGTTAAAAAATTAACTTTTGGCTCCTCAATATAAATTGTAAAATCCATACCATAGAGGCTCATCTTAGATGCGTAAACATTTTTTTTGATAATGTAATGATCAAAATCCTTTCCAACACTGTTATCACCATTGGATAAAAGAATTTTGTCATCACTGCAGATATATACCGGCATATCATAATTCATTTTAATCAGGTTTCTTGCTGTTGCTGTATAATCCAGTTCAACATTTAATACCTTTTCATATTTGGAGCCATTAAAACAATTCATTCTTTGTACAAACATAATTCTTCTTTTAGGCTCCATAATCGGATTTTTACTATCATCAAAATAAATACATAAAGCCTTATTATTATCAGATTTTAAAAGACTCTTATACCATTGATCGTCACGCGCTTCATCTAATTTTTTAAGTTTTCCTCCCTGTACAATTGTTCTATTGTTCGAATAAAGGGTAATCGTTGCGCTGTCAGTTCCGACACCATTATCAAATAAAACATCATTGAAGAAATTATGATATGCATCTACATAATCTAACGTTGACCTATAATTTGTCTCGAGGTATGTATTTATATATTTATTCATATAAACACTTTTTGCAATTGCTGTGACATTATTAATACTATTTGTAAAACTATACTGTACAGCATTTGATATGTTCTCCATTTCATGCTGTCTTGCTATTTTTTCTGAATGAACATTCAGATAAATAATAAAACTATCCGTAACAATAAGCGGAAGTAATACACAAAATATATAAAAAATTAAAAGCTTATATTTTATCTTAAAGTCATCCATAAAGGTTTCAAACTTTTTAAGTAATCGCTCCATAACTATCCTCAGATTTTCATTTTTTATATATGTATATATTACTTATTAAATTCAGTATATATCATACAGTATCCGATACATCAATATAAAAACTCTCTGCCGCGATATTTGACTGATTATAAAAACTAATATGTTCAGGTCTGTTTTTACCTGCATATCTGACTGCTTTTATTTTACCATTTCCACAAATTGTAATTTTACCCGGTGTATGCTCTACCTCAATTTCTTGAAATGTCTTTCCATCATAACTAATTTCAAACCCACGAATTGTCTTTTCTTCTATGTCATCGTGCTGAAAAAACAAAATAAGCTGATTATTTCCATACACTGTATCAAAGAAAGTCGGCCCTCGATATTCTATATTTTCCCCATATATGAAATGTCTGGCCCATAATGATAACCGTCTGCCAATTTCCTTCTTATTATGAGGATGTAAGTCATATGGTTCTCCAATGTCAACTGCCGTTATTAAGCCACATTGTTTTTCAGCATCTGGATTATCTTTTAAACATCTGGCCGGATAATAGCTACAACGTCTTTGATATTCACGTAATATTCCCCAGCCGCTTCCATTAATCTTAGTTAATGGGTCCTGATATCCCGCTAACTGAACGCAGCAAAAAAGAAGTTCTCTTTCAAACTGCTTTTCCCAATCACTTTTCATTGCATGAAACATTTTACAATAATCACTATTATGTCCTACATTACTTTCACCTTGATACCATAATACTGCTTTAAAAGATATTAGTTTTAGGGGTTTTATAACACCATAGTATAACCCCATTGGCAGAAGTGGGGGAAATAATACTGGTGGTGCTGTCAATTCCTTTTTAATACCTTCACAATACTTCCATTTACCGGAAAGATTGATTTGCTGATTACCGACAGTAAGTCTATATGGTTTTTCTTTCACCATTCCGCCATTACCATTTTCAATGATGAGTTTTATTCTAATTACATTTTTTCCTTTTTGAAAAGCATCAGCTGGAATGGCATATGATCGCATCAGATAACGATGCTCACTCATACCAATATACATATCATTGATATAGACATAGTCCTGATCAATCATCAATCCTAGTCGCAATATTCCTTCCTCTTTCAAAATATCATCCATCCAGAATTCTTTTTCAAGCCATATGCTTCCTATATATCCGGAAGAAAAGTATTGATCAAACATATCTGGCATTATACACTCTTTCCAAATTGTATGATCCGGTTCTTTTTGTTTTATAATGGAATCTAACCAATTGTTCTTTTTGTTTTCCTGTTCTTCTATAACTTTCTCAAGTTCACCATCTGTAAGAAAGCCTTTGATTTCTTTCTTATAGTCTCCATACTGTTCTAATGTCTCTGCAGACATCCAGGCTTCTAACGAACTTCCTCCTACTGCAGTATTAATCAGGCCTACCGGTATATGTTGGTGAATTCGTATTTCTTTTCCAAAGTAATACCCTGCTGCACTGAACATTAATATATTTTCTTTATTGGCACACATCCATCCCTCAGTACCAATTGTCTCTCTATCATTAAGAAACGAGTATGCTGGATCAATTCTTATATAACGTAACTCTTTATCCTCTGAACAATAATCTTCTTCACGTGTAACATCTAATGTATCTTTTATTTGTAACTCCATGTTTGACTGACCAGAAAGAAAATACACATCACCAATCATAATATCTGTAATTTCTAAGGTACTGCTGCCTTTTACATTCATTCGATATGGTCCGCCACACTCTTCCAGATTCAATGATATCTCAAAATACCCAATTTCATCCGTACAGGTATGATATACTCTATCTTTAAAAAGTAATTCTATACTCTGAGCAGGTTGATCCAATCCAAAAATTTTATTGTTAGTATTTCTTTGTAAGACCATATGGTCTGTAAAAACCGG
>CAZQTM010000164.1:0-4929 GCA_964595855.1 uncultured Lachnospiraceae bacterium
CCTGTAAATACACAGCGTCCTGCATAATCTGCATTTCCGGTTGCAAAGACCTCTTCCTTTAGCTGAGTAAGGGCATCTAATATTGTCTGCCTGTCCGTACTTGTTAGTTTTTCATTTGCACCCTTCTGGCATTGTTCAATCATATCTGTAACAACACTGCTGACAGTAGTGAGTGCATCTTCTGTTATCTTCATCCAGCTTTGAGCATCCGGAACATTCTTTTCGTAATACTGTGTTACCTGACTTACATTGGTACGAAGGCGCAATGCTCTAATTGCAATAACAGGGTCATCAGAAGGTCTGTTAATCTTTTTTTCTGTAGACATTTGATTATTCAATTTGTCCTGCAAAATTTTGTTAATATTTATATTAGAAAGTGCATTATTTTGTATGACTTTTGTTGTTATTCTCATAGTCTGTCACCTCTCTTATTATACTCCGGTCTCTAAAATCAGACGATCATAAATTTCTGTTAGGGTCTGTATCATTTTCGAAGCTAAGGTATATGCATTCTGGTACTTTACAAGGCTGACAGCTTCATCATCCTTATCAACACCGGAAATTGATGTTCTCTGATTATCGATGGCTTTACCCACATTGCTGTAATTTGTATAGAATGTATTGGCACTATTTGCATTTAGGGCTACATCAGAAAGGACACAGGTAAGGAATTCACCAGTTGCGGCACCTCTGTAATTTGCAACTGTTTTATCTGTTGTCATATTTATAAGTTTTGTAATATTATCATAATTATCATTGCCTGCCGTCTTATCTGTTTTTGTAGCTAGCAAGTCAGCATCTGTTACCATGGCACTTAATACATTAAAATTCTTGGCTGTCAGGCGGTAATAACTGTCCTCATTAACATTAATCTGTTTCGTTACACGATTTCCGTTATTATCTTTGTATTTTTCTTTAAATTCATATTGTTTGTCATCTGTTGCTTGATCCCCGGTAAAAAGGATATTACCGGAATTTCCATTTTTATCATAACCGGTTTGTAAAATGGTATTGGATGCATTAGAAAAGATTCTAACCCATTCATTCATCTGCTGCTGATAGTAAGGAATACCCTGATAATTGACATTGTTTCCAATGCTTGCTTCTTTCCCAACTCTGTTAGAAGCTAACTCGCGATTGCTTGCCGCTTCATCAATTGTAAATGTATAGCTGCATTGATCTGTATCAGCATCATAATTATATGTCCAGTCAGTATAGTAATAAATCTGGTTTCCAAGGCTGATTTTTCCACCACTATCTGACAAAGTACACTTATCGAGATCCTTCAGATACTCGTCATTCACTTCTATTGTTACTGTGCGAAGTGGATTGCCTTTCGAATCTGTTCCTGAAGCTGCATTTCCAACAGCAGTAACGCTACCTCTGAAATTCTCACCATTATTTCCGTCACGCATCTGGACGAGTCCTTCCAGTTCGCCTCCAAGACTTGCATTATATAGATTAAACTGGTCACCACGGGCACCTGTCAGTGGATTGGCAACCCAATATACATCATAAAGCCCATCAATATCTGACTGGTTTATCTTTTCACTCGGTGTTTTGGCAATACAGGTAAGGGTATTAAAATCATTTGTATCAACTAATGTTTGTCCCCCTGCTATTTTTACAATAAATGTATTACCGCCTGTTTCTCTGGTAGGATCGTTAGAATCCGTTATTGGTATTTCAGACACATCGACACTAACAATAGCTGAAAGATCATCTAATAAAAGGGAACGTTTATCTCTAAGTTCATTTGCTGTACTACCTGATAACTCAATTACATTTATCTGCTTATTCAGGGTAGCAAGTTCTGATGCCAAGGAATTGATTTCATCTACTTTTAGTTTTATTTCTGAATTGACATCTTTCTGGACCTGTTCCATAGAAGATGACATATTATTAAAATATTCTGTTAAATTATCTGCAAAGCCAATGAACTGAGATTTTGTAGAATCACTTCCACTAGTCTTTTTTACTTCTGCCAGTGTATCCATCATCTTATTGAAGACCGTACTAAATCCCTCTATCGTACTGTCATCTTTAAAATAATCTTCAATCTGTTTCATGTAATACTGTTTCATATCGTATTCACCGGTCTTGGTATTTGTAGACCAGTATTTATTATCATAAAAATCATCATGGAGACGTTCAATGGACAAAACATCCACACCAGCACCTGCACATCCATAGGTAGTAAAGGTACGCAATGCTTCTGATGCACTCTGATTCACGTATTGTCTGCTATAACCAGCTGTCTCAGCATTGGAAATGTTATTTGCAGTTGTATTCAGTGCTGCATTTGATGCAAGTAACCCTGTATATGCTATATTTAATCCAAAAAATTGTGAAGGCATAATTTTCCCCCTTATTTTATGTATCTGCTTGTTTGATTCCTATCACCTAAACAGCGAGAGTATTAATAATATGTTCAAGCATGTCATCAATTACATTAATATATCTGCTGGCAGCATTATAAGCATTCTGATACTTTACCATACTGGTAAGTTCCTCATCCTGTGAGACACCTATTACCTGTTCTCTTGCTGAAAAAGTCATATCTACTGTATCCTGCTGATTTGACAGGATGCTTTTATATACCGCACCGGAGTTTGCAACCTGAGATACTAAATCTCCATAATAATCAATAAAGCTTGATTTTTTCTTTACATTTGGATTTAGTGTATTCGTCTCTGCCATAAAAGCTGCTTTCATCTGCGCCATTGTATCATAATCAACCGATTTATCCGGCTTTACAAATCCCAACCTAGTTGGTTGTTGTAATAGAAGCTGATTAATGTGCAGGTTGGTAGTCATATAAAGTGATTCATTTACATTCTCATCCTCACCAATTAAATTACCAGATGCATCATATCCATCAGAAGCTATCTTCTCAAATATCTGTATAGGATTATTATTAGAATCACACAGATAACCGGTTGTTTTATCCGCATTCTTTGCAAGAATACCATTCATGGTAGTTGCTATATTATGTACCAACTGATCAAATTCAGCCTGAACGTTCATAACAACAGATTGAGAAACTGTGGTATCATAATTACCGTCTTTCAAATCTGTAAAATTGGCTTTATGATCTCCTCTTGCCAGTAACGTTGATTTCAATTTTCCTACATCGGTATTCATGTCAGAGGATATGATTCTACTTAAATCAAAAACCTCTGCTCCTTCTATATTATAAATTTTATTTCCATCATCATCTAATTTATACTTTGCATTTTTATACCAAAAAGGTGTGTAAAAACCGGTCTTTGGATCTTGATCTAAACCTATCTCATATACAACATCCTTCTTAACCAGATCTTCTCCCTCTAGCTGGATGGAGATTGTGCCATCTATATCTTCTGAATATTCAATATTAGCATAAGATGCAAGTTCATCAACAAGTGCATTTCTGGTATCGCGTAAATCATTGGCTTTTTCAAAACCGCCACATTCAATATTTCTTATTTCATCATTCAATTCCTTTATTTTTTTTGCATAATCATTAATCGTATCAACATTTTTTTTAACTGAGAGATTCATGTTGGACTGATAATCACATAAGCCTCCATAAACGGACTGGGCCCTTGCTAAAAATTCAGAGCATCTTTCTACGAGCAATCCCTGTGTAACTGCACTACTTGGATCTTTGGAAAGCTCCTGTACGGAATCCCAGAGATTTTTTACCGAATCTTGAAAGGATTCTCCATTCATTTCATCAAGTAGATTCTCAATTTCACTAAGTGCATCAAAAGACACCTCATAAAAGGCACTTCTTCCTGATTCTTTTCTATATGTTTGGTCAAGGAAATAATCCCTTACCTGTCTTGTTTTTGTGTAAACAACACCTAAACCTACCTGCTGATTTGATACAGAATTTTTATTGATATTAATTGTATTATAGACATTAGTTCCTAATAAGACCTGCTGGCGCACGTATCCTGTAGTGTCAGCGTTAGAAATGTTATGTGCGGTTGTATTCAAAGCATTCTGGCTTGTCTGTAAACCAGAGTTGCCAATATACAGACTTCCCATTAATGGCATACGTTATCACCTCTTGGATGTTATTGTTTTGCGTCAAATGTGCCGGTACCACTGCCAATCACATCTCCTGAATTGTAGGCTCCTTTTGTATAGTTCGCCGACTCAGGTGCAGTCTTCATGGCTTGTAAAAGATTCATATTGAATTGAACCATCTCCAAAGAACTTTTTATTAGTTCATTATTCTGTTCATTTGTACGTACCATCTGACTTATAGTATCTTTAAGTTTATCATGAATCATTGCAAGCTTTTTTTGTTCCATTGGCCGTGCATGTAACAAATCCACTAAAACTCCCAGTTTCAATTCTTTTACATCCCTGTTGATAACGTTAGCAATATCTTTCATATTCCCTTCTCTTTTACGGTCAAGATTATGAATTCTGCTAACAATGTCTTGTTCCTCATCCGTGATTTTCTGTAATTCTTCTAAATTAGCGCTTATGATCACCGGGGTCTTCTTCATGGAAAGAGCAGATAGCTTTTCATATTCACTATTTTCCTCTACTAAGACACTAATTAAATCTTCCATTAAGCTGGCCACCGGTTCATCCTCCTAATTATAAAGCGCTGTTGTATTTCTCAAAAAGTTTTTCCGCAAAGCTTTCACTGCTCACACTATAAGTGCCTGCATCTACCTGTTCCTTAATCGAAGCCGTTATATCTTCCCTGACATCTGGGCTGCTTAATACTGCCTGCTTTGCCGTCTGGATATCCTTTCCGACGTTGGAAATCTGCAGTTGATCAGAGAAGCTTTTCGAAGTTTCCTTCATGAGTTTATTAGTATTTTTGGTGCTATACAGTTGCTGTACCTGTGTATAAGCTTCAATACGCATAATGTGCTCCTCCTTTTTGGATTACTTTTATTCAATATGTTTATCGGATGATTT
>CAZQTM010000165.1:0-4924 GCA_964595855.1 uncultured Lachnospiraceae bacterium
TACTCAATTCCAATGGTTATCTAAATGAAAAATTCGGATATTGTAATACCAATAATTACTTACTATTTCAGGATGTCTGGGGAAATAACAGAGGATTTACATGGCGTTTTACGGTGTTTTCGTTTAAGAATCTTTCGTTTTTACAGAAAATAATTGGAGTAGGACCTGATTGCTTTGCTTCATATAACTATAGCATCCCAGAGTATGCAGATTTATTAACGAGGTACTGGGGAGGTTTAAATCTTACAAATGCACATAATGAATATATGACAACACTTTTCAATTATGGTATTTTAGGACTTCTTACTAAGTTAAGTATGCTTATCATTGCAATTTACTCTTTTCTGAAAAACAGAAAAGAACATCCATTAACGGTTGCATTTGCACTATGTATCGTTTCCTATATGGCTCACAATATATTTTGTTACGAACAGGTTTGCTGTACGCCATTTCTTTATATATTTTTAGGACTTGGTTCATGTTTGATACGAAATAAGGAGAATTGCAATTTTTAGATATACAGAATTTTACAGTGATGAAAGAATTAAATAATGCTCATACTAATCTTGAAATCTTACATAGCAATGGTATTAGTGGGAGGTATTATATGAGCAAAATTATCGAATATAAAAAGGAAATTATAACAGGGATAATTACATTATTCCTGTTATATTTTTGTCTAAAGTATATTTTGCCATTGATTACTCCATTTTTACTTGCATTTATTACAATTTACTCCATATACCCCTTACTATATAAAATGGAGCAAAAATGTAAGATAAACAAAACAATAACATCTGTTATCTTTATTGTATTTATCATAGTAATTTTATTATTGATACTGTGGTTGATTGGTTATCTTGCAGGTGGTAATTTGCTTGATATGTTTTCCTCAAATTATGAGCTTAACAATAATATAAATATTATAGTCAATAAAATATCCTTTTTTCTTCAGGACAAGTTTAATTTTAATGGAATTGCAATAGAAAAATATTTAAATGGACAGTTGCAAAATGGAATTAATTCTCTTGAGACAAAGGGGTTGTCAGATATGATGACGAATTCATTTCAATATCTGAGAAGAGTATTACCTGCGCTTGCTTTTATCGGTATCTATCTGGTGGCTACCATTTTATTAAGCAGGGATTTTGATCTTTTAATGGAAAAGGTTCATAAAATTGGTGCACTGGATGCCTTTATGTCAGTTATGGAGGGACTGCTTCATACAATTGGAACTTATCTGAAGGCACAATTCATTATCATGTTAGTAATTTCGACGATATGTTGTACGGGATTACGATTAACAAACATCTCTTATCCATTTTTCCTTGGTATTCTGGCAGGAATTTTAGATGTCCTGCCCTTTATTGGAACCGGCGTTGTACTGATTCCAACAGCAATTATACAGTTAATTAATGGTAAAATTTTAAAAGCAGTAGTATGTGTTATCTTATATGTATTATGTATTGGAGCAAGAGAATTTTTGGAGCCAAAGCTTATGGGAAAAAAACTGGGTATTTATCCGGTAATTTTATTATTGTCCATCTATGCAGGGGTTAAACTATTTGGAATAGCAGGTATTATCAAAGGACCTTTAGGAGTGATTCTTTTTAAACAGTTATTTGTGCGGATTTTTCCGGTAAAGAGTTGACAAATGAAAAAGATAAGCCATATAATGTGGCATAGACGTTGATAAGGAATAGTAAAGAAGGTATCCCCTGCAGAGAAGGAATTGTAAGCTGAAAGATTCCTGAGGAGAAGTTCTTGAACCTACCTTTGAGTTTTGTATGAAAATGCAACGTATACCGGCGTTAACGGATTCAAGGAGAATGCATTTGCATTAATTAGGGTGGTAACGCCGGTTTTCGGTCCCTTAGGGATTGGAAATCGGTTTTTTTATTTTTTATTAATGGAGGAAAAAATGGCTGATAAGAAATTAGTAGAAGCAATCACATCAATGGATCAGGACTTTGCACAGTGGTATACTGATGTAGTAAAAAAGGCAGAATTGATTGATTATACCAGTGTTAAAGGATGCATGGTAATTAAACCTGCCGGATATGCTATCTGGGAACTGATTCAGAAACAATTGGATGAAAGGTTTAAGGATACAGGAGTTCAGAATGTTTATTTACCAATGTTTATTCCGGAGAGCCTTCTTGAAAAAGAAAAGGATCATGTAGAAGGTTTTGCACCTGAGGTTGCCTGGGTAACTTATGGTGGATTGAATAAATTACAGGAAAGACTTTGCGTACGTCCAACATCAGAAACACTTTTCTGTGATTTTTATAAAAATGACATTGAATCATACAGAGATTTACCAAAGGTTTATAACCAGTGGTGTTCCGTTGTTCGTTGGGAAAAGGAAACAAGACCGTTCTTACGTTCCAGAGAGTTTTTGTGGCAGGAGGGTCATACAGCACATGCTACAGCGAAGGAAGCTGAGGATAGAACAATCCAGATGCTGAATGTATATGCTGATTTCTGTGAACAAGTATTGGCTATGCCGGTAATCAAAGGAAGAAAGACAGATAAAGAGAAGTTTGCGGGAGCAGAAGCTACTTATACAATAGAAGCATTAATGCATGATGGAAAGGCACTACAGTCCGGAACAAGTCATAATTTCGGTGACGGATTTGCAAAAGCATTTGGAATTCAGTATACCGATAAAGATAATACTTTAAAATATGTTCATCAGACATCATGGGGTATGACAACCAGAATGATAGGTGCAATCATTATGGTACATGGGGATAATTCAGGATTGGTATTACCTCCAAAAGTTGCTCCAACACAGGTAATGGTAATTCCTATTCTTCAGAAGAAAGAAGGAGTTCTTGAAAAGGCGATGGAATTAAAGGAACGTCTTGCAAGGAGAGGTTGCAGAGTCAAAGTAGACGATTCTGATAAGAGCCCGGGATGGAAGTTCTCTGAACAGGAGATGAGAGGTATTCCAATTCGTGTCGAGATTGGACCAAAGGATATTGAAGCAAATAAATGTGTCTTGGTTCGTCGTGATACCGGAGAAAAATTAGAGATCAGCATTGATGTCTTAGAAGAGAATGTTGAGAAACTGCTTGATACTATACAGAAAGATATGCTTGAAAAGGCGAAAAAGCATCGTGATTCACATACTTATACAGCAACCACTATGGATGAATTACAAAAAATACTGGATGAGAAGCCAGGATTTGTAAAAGCAATGTGGTGTGGAGATCAGGCATGTGAGGATATGATAAAAGAAAAATTCTCTGCAACAAGCAGATGTATGCCATTTGAACAGGAACAAATATCAGATAAATGTATATGTTGTGGAAAACCTGCAAAGAAAATGGTTTACTGGGGCAGAGCATATTAATCATATGAGATGGAGGAAAAATTCATGAATGTATTAGTTATTAACTGTGGTAGTTCCTCACTGAAGTATCAGCTGATATCATCAGATAGTGAGGATGTTCTTGCAAAAGGGTTATGCGAGAGAATTGGTATAGATGGAAGTGCAATTACCCATCAGCCGTCAGGAAAAGATAAGGTGACAACCTTAGTACCAATGAAAGACCATACCGATGCAGTTCGTTACGTCATTGAGAAATTGACTGATAAAGAAGTTGGTGTAATCAAGTCATTAGACGAGATTGATGCAGTTGGTCATCGTATTGTTCATGGTGGTGAAAAATTTGCAAGTTCTGTAATCATAGATGACGAGGTAATGAAAGCGATTGAAGAGTGTAATGATTTAGCACCTCTTCACAATCCGGCAAATCTGATTGGAATAAATTCATGCAAGAAAATTATGCCACATGTTCCAATGGTTGCTGTATTTGATACAGCATTTCATCAGACAATGCCAAAGAAAGCTTATCTCTACGGACTTCCATATGAATATTATGAAAAATATAAAGTAAGAAGATATGGTTTTCATGGAACAAGCCATGACTTTGTTTCAAAGCGTTCAGCACAGATTTTAGGAAAAGATAGAAAAGATCTTAAAATTATTGTTTGCCATTTGGGCAATGGTGCATCAATTAGTGCAGTGATGAATGGCAAATCAATCGATACCTCTATGGGATTTACTCCATTAGAAGGACTCATCATGGGAACAAGATCAGGAGATATTGATCCTGCAATAGTAAGTTACATTGCTAATAAGGAAAATATAACAGCGGATGAGGTAATTTCAATCTGTAATAAAAAATCTGGTGTTCTTGGCTTATCTGATGGTATTTCCAGTGATTTTAGAGATTTGTCAGCAGCAGCTCATTCCGGCAATGAAAAAGCACAGGTTACTCTTGATACCTATGCTTACAGAGTTGCAAAGTATATTGGTGCATATGCAGTAGCAATGAAAGGTGTTGATGTAATTGCCTTTACTGCAGGAGTTGGGGAGAATAACTGCGAGATGCGAGCCATGATTGCAGAATATCTTACATTTTTAGGAACTAGCATTGATAGTAAGAAAAATGAGTTGAGAGGTGAAGAAGTTATTTTATCAAAACCTGGTGATAAGGTAATTACGATGGTGGTACCTACTAATGAGGAACTTGCTATTGCAAGAGAAACGGTCAGACTGGTAAAGTAGTTAATTAAATATACGATAGACATGAAGAGAAGAGATATCCTTTGATACCTCTTCTCTTATTTCATACCAGAGAAACGATAAGCGACGTTCTGAGTATGAGTAGTGTCCAAAATGGACGTATAAGAAATGAATAAACACAAAAGATATATATTAGTTTACCATTTCACTCTTTTCTATTAATAAATTTTCCTAAGATTAATTAGAATATACCTAATCGTAAATTTATCCGGTTGAGAACAAGATTTTTAATATAGCTTAGGACCGGATTATCTTTTAAACGTATTCATAATTCCATATATCATTTTTAGAAAGACCGTTTCTCCTTTCATATGATAGTAGATCAAT
>CAZQTM010000166.1:0-4881 GCA_964595855.1 uncultured Lachnospiraceae bacterium
GAAGATTTGATGACACAATCTTTTCTATTTCTTCATCAGTAGTAGTTGATTCCTGCTTATCTTTTATTGCAATAGTTGCAGCGTCAACAGCCTTACTGGACGTATAAGGGACAAGACCAGAATAAATTATATCCTCTAATTCTTCGAGTTGAATGCGTCTCTTTGAAATCTCATCTTTATTATATAGTCCCGCTTTAATATCTGATAGTAAACCGGCATATTTATTTCTCAAGTTGTGCAATATCGATGCGAATCTTTCATTTTCAGCTGCTTTCTTATCCAAATTTTCTGATTTATACTTATAAGTACAATATGTTAATAATATTGAGAGCACAGCAACTACCGGTACTATATATTCTTCTGATACTAATTTTGCAAAATTTGTTATGGCAGAAGCTGATACCAAAGTAGACAATATTGACATTATCTTATTTTGATGTTTCTTTTCTTCTAAATATATGTTTGCTTGACACAATTGGATTTTATGTGTCCAAATAATCTTATTGAAGCGTTCAAGAATCTCTCGATATTGTATTTTTATTTGTTCATCCATATTTTATTCCTCCGCCATATAAGTTAGAACCTTTCTTAAAGCATCAACATACTTAGAAGTATCTATATTCATTCCACTCCCAGGTGCAGTTAGGTTAAATGACCAAAATGGACAGTCATTATTAAGTTTATTTTCATATGTGCCAGTTGGCTTATTTGATGAAGTTTCACCATCTCTCAACCAATGCCAATCAGCAATATTATGATATACAAAGCTATCAATTACAATACCTGGTAGGTGATAACTGCTAAAATAAGTATCTCGAATTTCACGCATATGCCGGCATGTGTCAAATAGTAATCCATTGCTATCATCGTTACATTCTTTCATGGCCTTCTGTTCTGCTTTGGGATCAGTAGTCAGCCATTTACCTCCCATATTCGTATCAGGATAATCATATTTCCCATTCCAATTACCCCACCAATCTAACTGGCGAAACACAGGTAGAACTTCAAATTTGATACCATTTGAAAAGTCTATATCAACAACCTGACCATCTGCGTGAATTTTACTATTTGGATATGTACATAAAATCGCATCTTTTACTGCTTGTAATAGTCTTGACTGTCCATTACCTTTATGAGCTTCATATCTGTTATACTCATCTTTCGGTAACTCAACAAGCATGTCAATATCACTTGCATCTGTTGCTGTCCCTCTGCCATAAGAACCAACATATAAACTATGTGATGTATCACTTGTGCTACTCCAAAATTCCATATTTACGGCTCTAGTAATTCGTTTATATCTTTGAGATACTAAAGAGCGAGTCTCTAAGCTTATTATTTCACCTCTTTTTTTTACAATATCCATAAATTATATTTTTAGTCAATGAATAAAATATCTCTAAAAAACTGATTCAAAACTGGTGCAGCAAAACAATAGTATATAATAACAGTCACAATAAGAATAACAAAACAAACTTTAGCTGTTTGCGGTATTTTATCTTTCCACAACTTAAAGTGTATTTCGTCATTCATCCAGCTGATATCTTTCTCACAAAAGAATTTAAAATGAGCATACCAATTTGAAAATATAATCTGATTAGGTTCACAGCTATCATTAAATTCTTTCTCAATTTGTTCATATTCAGATTCCATTATTTGAAAATTTGAATTTTCATCAAGCTGTTTTACTTTCGAATATAAATTTCTCAGGCTGTTTAGTTGTTCTGTATTTTTACTTCCGCGTTTGCAATAACTTTCAATATTTGGAGTAAAACGTTCTATGTATATACTAGAAATACCTAAAACAAGTACTCCGACAGAAATGATTTTTGTCGTAAATTCTGTCCACACAAGGCCAAAAACACCGACAACAATAGACATGAAAGAGATAATACCAGGTAACTTTTTTACCATATCATATGTAGCAAAGTTCAAATTTGCGGCATAGCCTATAGTATAGCCTTTTAGAGCTATTTTTAATAGTAAATCTTTTTTCATATCTTTTTAATATTTATTCAATTGGTACTTCTATTTTGTCTCGTGCTACAACTATGCTATTTTTAATAATATAGCATTCCATATAATGTGGACCACGGAAATCTGCACTCTCATGTCTTATATTAGGGTGTTTATTGGATTCAATAATTTGACCTCGAAGACAATTCCTTCTTATTGCTTCTTCTCCTACATTTCTTGCTTTCCATTTTACATCATAAGGTTCTGGAACGTCTGTTTGAAATATAAAATCCAGACTACGTACTCTACTTATTCTATGACCCTCTGCTAAAATCCTGCTCAATAAAGATTCTCTAAATCCATCTCGTTTTATTTCGCAATCTAATTTAAGACCGTATTTAATATCTATAGAGTATTTATCCTCTATAAATTCTTCTTGATCAGATTGACTTTCCGAAAACATCTGATTTTTAGCTACAACTTGTTCTGATTTTGGAAATTGACGACCAAAGATTTCTCTCCATGCATTATGTTTCTTTTCTTCATCATCCTCTTCAACTGCTGTAATTGCTTTTCTGTAAGCTGTTTTAGCTTTGTTTTGAAAATAATGTTTAACCTTGACATCTTGACCACTCCCTAAAGCTTGATAATGATCCTTTTTTGGTTCATCTTTTAAATATTGAAAGAAATCACGACAGAGTTTATTAAAATCGGAAAGTCCAATATTATCATACTCTTCATGATTAGATAAGAATCTATGTGTTAGTGTATCAACCAACAGTCCACCCATACCAACACCTGCATTGTTTTTCCAGGATCTCACCATTTTACTCAAATGTCTATGAGCTTTTCCATGCTCATTTTTGAATATAAGCATCTCATCCTGTTCTTGCCTTGGCTTGGTTATTTTATACGAATTTGACTTTGTGTCAGGATATTTATAATTGATTTCTTTATTATCTTTTACTTCAAATACTGGTTGTACTTCAAAAGTAAAATTCTAAAAAAATACATCCACAACTAATCTGTCATATATAATATTTGTTGTTGGATATCTATCTTGTAATGCGTTTCTCACCTCTCTCAATAGTTTAGAAGGACTATCTTTATAGTCGTCCCATTTTGTTGCAGGCATAATATACAACATGTCTAAATCAGAGATACCTTTGATACCAGTATAACGACCATAAGAACCAACTTGAAGACAATTATCTGTTTCTGATTCTGTATCACGGAAAGTTTTGTTTAACTTTTTCGTGATTTCTTTATAACGACTACTGATTATATCATAGTTATCAACTTTGATATTAGCAAGGAATTTATCGAATGCTTGGCTTGTTGTCATTTTATCTCCTCCAAAAATTGTTCATATGCTTCCACATCCTGAGGAATTAGTTTCTTTTCAAGCACTCTATCAATATTATACGCAATAGTCCACTTGCAGAGATTATCATCTTCTGCCTCTTTACCTACGTTGTGCTCTGTATAGACCACATCTTGCTGAGAAAACTGCTCAGGAATTAGTTCATAAATCTTATCGGAATCCAATTTAATGAGAACTTGGCTTCCACTGTAGTCCTGGGATGAGCGTAGATATAGGTATTTATATTTTTTAATCTCAAATGGAAATACGCCATTATTGTATGATGATAGGTTGTAATAACGGGTAGGGTCGCAATCATTAATAAGAATCAAATTACCATTATCGTCTTTCCTTAGATAAAGCGAACAGGTGGTTTCTTTTATCTCCCTAAACTCTTGTTTTTTTACACCAGCCAATATTTCAAATAAATAATCACGCTGAATAGACAAATTCAAAATTTCATCTTGAGGATAATTAAAATAGGTAGAAAGCTTGAATTGCTTCTTTGGTGCACGTAGCTTTTTGTTGGCATTAATTGTAAAGATACCGGCATTTACATTCTTTTGTGGCATAAAAACTGGCCAAAAGAAAGGAGTGTTTCTCCAACCTTGTTCCTCATTTCCATTCTGTTTGATAAGCATGAGTACTGGACGATCTTTTGATATAGTACGTGATGGTGCCGTATCATTGCGGCCATCATCAGGAGCGTCAATCCATCTAGTCTTATTTGGTTTTGATTTATCACGTTCTCTACTCATGTTACGGCCTGTTCTATACAAGCAGTATATCTTACCATCTGTACCGAAAGTACAATGGTCTAGTGTGGTAAGCATTTCATTAGCATCCCACTCATAGTCTTTATTCTCATATTCTTCACCATAGCGAAGAGTTGAACTTATCTTGTTGATAATATCTACAGCCATCTCATAATCCATTTCAAAGAAGGGGTTATCATCAGTAATCTTATAAAAGCTTGGACATGATTTTATCAAATTATCAATATCTTCTATCGTAGATTCTATTTCATTAGCTTCACCAGTTTGGAAGCCAATAGGTAATATACGTTGATGACCTTTGATTACCTTTGTATTTGCAGGAGTATATTTATTTTGAGCGCTAGCTTTTATACGACTGTCATAGCCAATAACCATACTAGTGAAATCATCTGATTGCACACTGGTTCGATGTTCTTTCAGATAATCGTACATCATAGAGTCAATGCTATTGATAGTTTTCAATACATCGTAAATAGCCTCAGTTGTAAAGAAGCGAGTACAAGCCATATCTTCCTTGTCACGAGCACCATACATACGTGCATGCTGGAGTACCGTATCCATTTGGAATTTCTTTGGGTCACGACCATAGAAAAAGCATAGCATATTGTCTATGGTTATACCACGGTCAAGAATGCTACCACCTATAAAGAAATTAAGGGCTTGTTCTAATCTCAACTGACCTTTGTCATTAAGTAGTGTTGCTACCTTGCCAGGTTCTTCCGAGTTTACTACATTGATGGTATAGTCATTATATTCTAATATGTGTTTCACCTCAGCTTCTACCTC
>CAZQTM010000167.1:0-2988 GCA_964595855.1 uncultured Lachnospiraceae bacterium
CCAGATGATTAAACTTAACAATATTTGCAACAATTTCTCTTTCTTCATGTGAAAGACCTATGATTTCAGTAGACATAATAATATTATAGCTACAGATTCCTAGATTATATAAACTGATATATTTACCACAATCATAAAGTATGGTTGCTATCCTTAACAGCAGACGGTCTCTTTTTGTAAGACCATGTATTTTTTTTATGCTGTCAAACACAATTAGTGCAATATTCTCGAGTTTCTCGCTTCTTTTTCTGTTACCCAGATAACGTTTACTGATGTTCAGTGCACATGCAATGATATCATCCTCAAAATCATGTTTACAGGTAATCAGTTTCTTTTTCTCACCAAATTCATATGCAATTCCATCACAGAGAGTTACTCCTGGTGCCCAGATTAATTTAGCATCCATCATTTTAACTGCTTTCCTTATGAGGATTGCTGATATATAGAGTAAAGACAGGTTCTCTTCTGATACCTGAAAATGTTTTTTAAACCACTCCGGTGAATCAGTTTTCATCTTTTTGACTAATTCTTCATATTCGCCGGTTTCCATATATCCCGGATTCATTGATCCTATTTTTTTATTTTGTAATAGTACAGATACATAATCATCTACAACAATAATATTTTCAATCATTCTGTCTTTGAGATATAGTTTTTCAAAAACAGTAAGCTGTGCACCGATTATTTCATCCAAAAGCATTTCAATTTTACTTGGTTTAGCAGAAAGCTGCTGCAGATTCTCCTGTAAACGAAGTACACCCAATTTCATATTCTGTGTTGCAACAAGTTTATCCTTATCAAATAATGAGATTTGAATACTGCCTCCACCTATATCAACAATAGCAGTTCCTTTCTCTATTATTTTGTCAAAATCCTCTCCCTTTGACGCCATTGATTTGTAATCTAAAAATCTCTGTTCAGAGTTACTTAGAACTTCAATCTGTATTCCAGTCCTTTGTTCTATCTGATCTAATAAAATTTTAGTATTTTCTGTCTCCCTGATTGCACTGGTACCATATGCCTTATAATTTGTAATTCTGTATGATTTCATAATATCAGCAAATTCGCGCAAAACCTTACATAATTCATTCTTCTTATCTGCTGAAATCTTACCTGATGAAAAAGTATCTGTACCTAAATCAAGTCGATACCTAATAGCATCAACCTGTTTCATCTGATTGGAAGAAGAAAATTCAAAAATCTTCATATTCAGCTCATATGAACCAACATCAATCGCTGCAAACATTCTTGTTCCCATGTTAACCTCGCGTTATTTTTGTTTTCCAAGAAGATAATCAATAAATTGTTGTGCTGTTCTACCTGATAGTCCACCATGTGCAAGTTCCCATTTATTTGCTTCTTCTAATAACTCCGTTTCAGGTAAAATTACACCATAACGAGTAGCAAGCGTTGTAACAATCTGTTGAAATTCTTTTTTATCTGGCGCACAAAAGAAAATAGATACTCCAAATCTTGCTACGAGGGATAATTTTTCCTGTACCGTATCCGAAGCATGCAGATCATCCCTTCTACCATCTTTATCACTAAATTTCTCACTAATCAGATGTCTTCTGTTAGAGGTAGCATATATTAAAACATTTTTTGGCTTTTTTTCTAAACCACCTTCAATTACTGCCTTTAAATATTTATATTCAATTTCAAACTCTTCAAAACTTAAATCATCCATATAAATAATAAATTTATAATTTCTATTTTTAATCTGTGCAATCACATCATTTAAATCCTGAAATTGATGCTTATAGATTTCTATAATTCGTAATCCTCTGTCATAATATTCATTTGCAATTGCCTTTATACTTGATGATTTTCCTGTTCCTGCATCACCATAAAGCAAACAGTTATTCGCCTTCATATTATTCACAAATGCTTCTGTATTATCGATTAATTTTTTCTTTGGAATGTCATATCCCACAAGATCATTCAGTTTTACATGGGCAATATTTAAAATAGGGACAATCTTTGCTCCACCATCTTCATGTACAATTCTAAATGCTTTATGCAGACCAAATTTTCCAACACCATAATCCTTATAGAAATCAGTTAGGGTATCCTTCATTTCTTCCGGAGTATTATTATCCCGAAATTTTTTTGCCAATGTACAAATTCTGTCCTTAATTCTCTCATTATATACTTTACTTTCTGAATTACTTGTTTCGTAATTTAGTATTAATTCAAAACCGTTAATATTTAGATACTTAATCATATCTGTAAAATCATAATCATAAAATTCCTTGAAAATCATAATATCGTGTAGTACTGCCTCATTAATGGTTCCTTTGATTTTCCCTGCAATTTCAGTTGCTCTGCTGTATGTATTTTCATTATTAACTAATAAATTGGCCAGATAACAATGCCATAGATTTCCCGAAAAACCATGATTACCTGCCATTTCCAATAAACTATGTATGCAATTGTATAATAATGCTCTCTTTTCTTCTACTTGTTCTGAATCCTTTTTATAGCTATCCATTAAATATGCCATATCATATAATAGTTGCCCATCTTCAAAATCTTTATAAACAATTAATTCATTCTCTCTCATGTCTTTCCTGTCTTCCCTATTTTTATGTCTTTTTATTGTATTAGTAATTACCTAATATTTTCATGTTGATAGTCTCTTCTCTAAGCCCTCTAAGTGCATTCTTAACCGAAGATTCGGATAAATTACCCTCAAAATCAAGGAAAAATCGATATTCCCAATTTCTGTTTTCAATCGGTCTACTTTCAATCTTACATATATTCAGATTATTATAAATAAAATGAGATAATGCATGGTAAAGAGACCCGCTTTCATGTGTAACTTCAAAACATATACTTACTTTATTAGCATCTTTTTTAAATATTTTCTGATTTGTTACAATGATAAATCTTGTTGCATTGAATTTATCATTTTGTATACCCTTCTTTAATAACTGTAAGCCGTAAACCTGACCTGCATATTCACTTGCAATTGCTGCTTTTGTTATA
>CAZQTM010000167.1:3088-4877 GCA_964595855.1 uncultured Lachnospiraceae bacterium
CTGTAAGCCGTAAACCTGACCTGCATATTCACTTGCAATTGCTGCTTTTGTTATATCCTTTTCCTTTTCAACTTTCATAGCAGCATATGCATTATTTTGCATACTAATCAAGCTTATCTCTCCATGTTCCTCCAGAAACATGCTGCATTGCATGAATGATTGCGGATGCGAATATATTGACTTGATATCCGATATTTGCGTACCCTCAATTCCTAATAAACAATGTTCAATCTTTATGATCTGTTCACCTACAATATAATTTTCATATTCTACTAGAAGATCATATATTTCACTAACAATTCCTGCCGTAGAATTTTCTATTGGCAATACTGCAAAATCAGCTCTTCCTTCCTCAATTGCAACCATAGCATCACGAAAACCATCAACGTGAAAAGATTGTATCTGCATACCAAAGAACTCCTGCATAGCCGCCTGTGAATAAGCACCATCAGCACCCTGAAAAATAACTTTTGTTTTTGGTCCTTCAATCTTATCAACAGGGAAAAATGGCAGTCTCCCAGACTCCCCATTCTCCTCCAGTATCTGATACTGTAACTTTCTGCTTATTGACATAATCTGTTCAAAGAGTTCACGAATTCCTTTTTTATTAAAATCGTTGTTAGCAAGTGCGCTTACAGCTTGTATTTTCTGCTTTTCACGCTCTTTATCCAAAATTCCTTTTCCACTTTGTAATTTGAACCCTGCTACCTGCTTACATAAGTCCATTCTTTTATCAAAAAGATCAACTATTCTTTCATCTATTTGATCAAGTTGTTCGCGTAAATTCTGTAAATCCATATAAATAACCTTCCATTTTACATAATAATTTGTTTTTATCTTACCGCAGTTTTCACTTGTTAGCAAGAAAATATACGTCTATAATGATAGAAAACACGTAACCGTTTATACCTATTTTAATAGAAAGGCCGAAAATACATATGAAGAAAAATGTCATTATTTTAATCAGTATCTTATTTGGAGTCATTCTACTTATTCTAATCAGTTTTTTTACAAAGCATTTCACTTTCAATGATGAAAATATTGTCGGAAATACTCCCGGTAATCTTAATAATGATGGTTTATTCTGTGAGCAGAATAATATCGTCTATTTTTCAAATCCCTATGATGATGATATTTTATATTCCATGAATGCTGATGAGACAGATTTAAAGCGTCTTTTAAACGTATCTGTACATTCTATCAATGCTGATTCCAAAAGAATATTTTATTCTCAGTCCAACGTTGCAAAGGGTAGTGGTCTTGGATATATTAGAAAAGCAACTGGGCTTTATAGTTGTAGTCTAAAGGGAAAAAATACAAAATGTCTGGTAAGAAATCCTGTCGGAATCATATCACTAGCCGGAAATTATCTATATTATCAAAACTATACCAATAAAACTGGGACATATCTGAATAAAATAAGAATTGACAAAAAAGAAGAAAAAGAAATATTGTATGAAATGGTCACTCCTGCCAGTATATCAAATGGATTGATCTATTTTAATGGTATGGATAAAGATCATTATTTATATGCTCTTGATACCAATACGGATACTGTACAGTTAATATGGGAACATAATCTTTATAATCCCATTTTTCAAGATGGTTATGTTTATTATATGGATCTGGATTCAAATTATGAGCTACATCGTTATGAATTATCTACTGGTACAGAAGAAGTTCTTTCAACAGACCGTCTGGATTTCTTCAATCTTTATGGTAATATCATTTATTATCAGAAAAGTTCAGAAACTAACCCTGCACTGAAACGTATTATGATTGATGGAAC
>CAZQTM010000168.1:0-4869 GCA_964595855.1 uncultured Lachnospiraceae bacterium
CGATAGAATTTTCCTTGTTGGATTAATTTACGGTATTTTTTATAGAAAGCTATCTGCCCTTTGACTACTTCCATATCCTCCTCAGAAAGCTTGTTCAAATCCAGTTCATATCCAAATGCACCATAGAATGACACATTTGCTCTGGTTGCCAATGGTGTAGTACGATTATTCTGGTGATTCGGAACTGCCGATACATGTGCTCCAATCGAACGAATCGGATAAACAAGGCTCGTACCATACTGAATTTTTACACGCTCGCAGGCATCTGTATCATCACTGCACCATGCCTGTGGTGCATAATAAAGCATACCCGGATCGAAACGGGCGCCACCGCTTGCACAGGATTCAAACAGAATCTCTGGGAATTTTGTCGTCAGCCTCTCGTATAGCTGATAAACTCCTAAAATATGTCTATGCATAACCGTCCCCTGACTTTTTGCACATTGCACACGGGAATAGCATTCGGAGATATAACGGTTCATATCCCACTTAATATAAGAAATACAAGAATTTTCAATTACTTTGGCAAGCATCTCGTAGATATAATCGACAACCTCGGGTCTGGAATAGTCTAATACATGCTGCTGTCTTGCCGGGCTTTCAAAACGGTCAGGTGTGGAAATAATCCAATCAGGATGAGTACGATAGAGAATGCTGTTCTTATTGACCATCTCCGGTTCAATCCAGCAGCCAAAACGCATACCCAAATCTTCTACCGCCTTTGACAAACCTGAAATACCTCCCGGAAGCTTTCTTGTATTAGCATACCAGTCGCCCAGTCCCTGCGAGTCATCATCTCTGCTTCCAAACCATCCATCATCCAATACAAATAACTCAACACCAACTTTTTTTGCAGTTGCTGCAATCTTCAGTATTTTGGCTTCATCAAAATCCATATAGGTTGCTTCCCAGTTATTTAACAGGATGGGACGTTCTCTGTCCCGCCATACTCCTCTGACCAGTCGTTTAGCATACAGTTCCTGATACGTCTGGCTCATATCATTCAAACCACGATTCGTATATACCATCACCACTTCCGGTGTTTGAAAGCTCTCCCCTTTACCAAGCGGCCATGCAAAATTGTCCGGATGAATCCCCATCATCACCCTTGTAGTGTCATAAGCACATACTTCTGTCTGCGCAAGAAAGCTTCCACTATATACAAAGCTGAAGCCATATACCTCCCCCTGATTCTCATCAGTCGAAGAGCGTACCAATGCCACAAACGGATTGTGTTCTGCACTGCTGGTTCCTTTATTACTGAACACACTCTGCAGTCCCTGACAAAGCTTACGTCTTACGATAGAACGTTCTCTTGCCCAGGCACCTGACAGTTGTAACATCTCATAATCCCGGTCTCTCAAATCCACGCTTGCACTCATAGCCGACTGTAACATAACAGTCTTCTCCCCAATCTGTGTAAACCTTGTACTTCTGATGATTACCGGATACTCTTCCATAATTGTGTATGTCAGTACCAGTTCTGTGTCTGTCACCATATCATGAAGATGAATATCCAGACTGACAGCTTCCTCGTCCTTCTCCGTATATACCGCCGGCAAATCCTGAAGCTTCTTTTTCCCAGCATATATTTCATATGATACATATTTGAAATCGGAAATTCGGCTGCCGTTATCCTGTTCAATCAGAAAAGCTCCAACACGATAGTCACCAACTCCGCTGCCCGGATATTCCTGCTTCATACGCGACAGTCCAAGTATAGAAGGCGGTTCTTTACAGAAAACCTCATGTGGACAGCTCACTTCTTCATGAATATAGGAATAATCCTCTCTGTCATGCACTCTCTTACCATAATATAGATTTCCAAGTTGCCCGTTGTCCATAATCTCTATAATATAACTAATATCTGCATTATACAGATGAAATTGTCCGGACTTTTCATGAAAAATAATTGCCATAAAATTCTCCTCTATTTAAAGTTTTCCACCCGAAGTAGCAATTCCTTCGATAAATTGTTTTTGGAATAAAATATAGATGATGACCATTGGAATGAACGCAAGCATGGAAGCAGCCATCAGTTCCGGATAATCGGCCACAAACTGTCCCTGTAGCTTTGCAAGTGCAGCGCTCAGTGGAATGGTTGCCTGATCCGTATTGACCACGAGAGGCCACATTAAATCTTTGTAAGCAAATACTGCAGTAAAGATACTAAGTGCGACCATTGCCGATTTTGTAAGCGGGAGCATCACATAAAAAAATGTCTGTCCTATGTTGCAGCCATCCAGAATGGACGCCTCCTCAAGCTCTTTCGGAAGTCTCATAAAACTCTGTCGCAGCAAAAATGTTCCGAACGCAGTAACAAGACCCGGAAACACAAGTGCAAAACTGGTATTCAGCATATTCAGTCTGCTGACCATAAGATACTGCGGAATAATAAAGATTTGTGCTGGCACCATCATCTGGAATAAAACCAATGAAAACGCAATATTCTTTCCTGGGAACTCTAGTCTTCCAAAAGCATAGCCTGCCATAGTTGCTGTCAAAACAGCACATACGACACGACCAGCAATCATTACCAATGTATTCCAATAAAGTCTAGCAAAACTCATTTTGCTCAGCACACTTTTGTATGCTTCAGTTCTAAAAGCACTTGGGAAAATGACAAACGGATTCATCTGCGTTGCCTCAGACATTGTTTTAAGTGAGGTTAACGCCATCCAAAGGAAAGGAGCAATCATAATTAAAGTTCCGATCAGTAATATAATATATGTAATGAAATGTATTTTGGATTTCTTCTTCATGTCTGTTCCTCCTTTCTAATTATAGATAACCCATTTTTTCTGACACCGCATCTGAATCACTGTAATAATCATAATGATAAAGAATAATAGCAGAACAATAGCGGAACCGTAACCCTTATTTCCCTGTACAAAGGAGTACTCATAAAACTGACACACTAAAGATCTTGTTTGGGGAAGTGCCGGATTATTTCGATCCATCATCATGTAAATTACATCAAATACCTGTAGTGCTGCAATTACTCTCGTAACGACAACAAAGAACATCGTTGGAGAAATCAATGGTAATGTAATATAAAAAAATTCTTTTACAGGTGAAGCTCCATCAATTTGTGCCGCTTCGTAGAAGTCACGCGGAATTTCCTGCAGACCTGCCAGGAATAGAACCATATTATATCCAAGAATCGACCAGATACCTACAATGGCTACTGAAATAAATGAGGTGCCAGGATTCGATATCCAGTTCACTGGTCCAAGTCCCACATCAGAAAGAAGATGGTTAATCAAGCCAAACTCTGAATTATAGAGCCATCGCCAAACCATTGCAACTGCCGCCGGTGCAGTAACCATCGGCAGGAAATAGATGGTCCGAAAAACAGTTCTTCCCTTGATTTTTTTATTAAGCATAACTGCAAGCACCAAAGAAATCGCAATGGAAAACGGTACTTCGATAATGGCATACTTAAACGTATTAAAAAGTGTCTGCCAAACAACCGTATCATGAAACATTTTATTAAAATTATCAAGCCCAACGAAAATATTTCCTTTTCCAAACGCACCCGTTTTAAAGAAACTCTGATACACTGTCTGGAAGATAGGAATAATATTCAAAACCATTAAGCCTAATATGGTGGGAAAAATAAAAAGCCACCCCCAGAGAAATTCTTGCTTTCGTCTTAATGTGATTTTTTTTCTTTTAATCATTTTCCTTCTCCTGCGAAATCAGTTTACAATTTGTGCCATAATATTATAACAATTGGACAGGCATAACTGCCTGCCCAATCTGTATCATAGAAAGCATAATTCGATTATTCTATTCCTCTGCAATTGCGTTATTCATGAAAGTAGCAAGTTCTTTACATACGTCCTCTGCACTGCGTTTACCGGTCCATGCATCAACTAAAGTCTCTGTGTTCTTGTCTTCCCAGACAGTAGTATGTTTGGTGTAAGGTCTAATAACCATATCTTCTGTCATGTCCAGGTATGCCTGCAAGTTAAAATCAGGATATGCTTTAATCCAGTTTTTCTCAGTTCCCTTCATAGCGGAAATAACAATACCAAGATCAGACTGTTTCTGCTGTGCTTCTCTAGAACCTAAGTATTCTACTAACTGCCATGCTGCATCTGCTTTGCTTGTATTACCTGCAATTGCCCAGCCAAGTCCGTTGTAGATTGAAACTCTTCTGCCTGTTTCTGCATCTTTCGGAAGAACTGCTACATCACAGTTTGCTTTTACATAATCATTGTTGCAAAGATCTGCTAACATCCAAGAACCCTGTAATACCATAGCTACTGTTCCTGCTTCTAATAAAGCATTTGCCTCGTTCTCAGCAAGTACTTCATATGGAGGCATATAGCCATTCTTTGCTAAATCAGAAACAAAAGTAACTGCCTTAATGGTTCCTTCAGAATCCATACCGGAAGCTGTTCTATCTTCATTTACAACACATCCGCCCATGTCAAATACAGTGTTATACCAACCTTCCTGGTTATTTGAAGGCTTAATGCAGCATCCGTATTGTTTCTTATCCGGATTAGTCAGTTTCTTACAAGCATCTGCGAAATCATCCCATGTCCAGTCTGCGCTGGGGTATGCGATTCCGGCTTCATCAAACATGGTCTTGTTGTACCATAATCCAATCGTATCGAAATCCTTTGGAACTGCAAGCTGTTTACCATCATAGTTATAAAGCTGTACAATATCACTTGGGAATTCATTCATTTCCAATACGCTGCTTGAAGAAATCTTATCAGAAATGTCTAACAACATATCGTACTCTGCATACTTGGTAAATTCATTGGAATGCATCCAAAATACATCTGGAAGACTACCGCCTGTAGCTCCTGCCTCTAACATTGTCCAATATTCAGTCCAAGGTGTAACCTGAAT
>CAZQTM010000169.1:0-4846 GCA_964595855.1 uncultured Lachnospiraceae bacterium
AATATAACACAAGAAACCTAGGACTGATTTATGAGTTTCTTCATTTTTTTATAAGATAACTATAATCAAAAAAGCAAAATGTTAGCATTATTTTAATTAAATACTAACATTTCGCAATAATCTCCTATTCTATACTAGTAAGGGATGTTCAAATAAACATCTTCTTTAAAATGTACTCCACCTTCTATAATTATTTCATCAATATTCTGCTTATTAACACTTTGAGGAGGTAAAAGACAATAAGGAATTTCATAGTTTCCACTCGAAACTGTTTCCAATTCTTCTAAACTTTCTCCTTTCGCAAGCCGTATAGAATAAATCGCCGCTTCTTTTGCTAGTTTCGCCACTGGCTTATAGACAGTCATTTTCTGGGTTCCTTCCACTATTCTCTGACATGCTTCCAAATCACCATCCTGCCCAACAACATCTATTTTCCCCGCCAGTTGTTTTTCTGCTAAAGCATGAACTGCCATAGTTGCCAGATTATCATTTCCACACATAATTCCATCTGCTTTCATTACTTTATCTATATTTTCATATATGTATGAACCTGCAAGTTCAGCTTTCCAGCCTTCCGCATACATAACATCAAGGACCTCTACATTATTTTCATCCATAATCTTTTTAAAACCTTCTTGGACCAAGATAACATTATTATCTGTCAGTGGTCCGCAAAGCATTAAAACCTTCTGGTCCTTTTTATCCGAGTGAAGCAATGCTTTTGCCATTAATTCTCCAACCTTTTCATTATCAAAGGATATATACAAATCTAGATCCGCATTATTTATCATACGATCGTATGCTACTACCTTAATGCCTGCATCTTTTGCCTTTTTAACGACATCAGTAAGACCGTTTGAATCAATACATATAATTACGATGACATCAACTTTCTGTTTAATAAAATACTCAATTTGGTTTATCTGTTCTTCCAGATTGCCATTCGCATTTTGTATATTTACCTCCGCTCCATAATCTTTAGCTGTTGACACAAAAACATCTCTGTCTTTTTGCCACCGTTCAATAACAAATGAATCAAAACTCATCCCAATCTTTATACCCTCTTCCTGTGTCGCATTATCAGTATTGTCTTTATGTACTGTCGCGCCACACCCATTTAGCATGAGAAGTAATATAAGTAACAGAGTTATTTTTCTTTTCATTTTCTATTCCCTTCTTTAAATTCTGTAGGTGTAATACCGACTATCTTTTTAAATATCCTGCTAAAGTAATTAGGATCTGAATAGCCCACAACAATTCCAATTTCTTTCATGCTCATATTGCTATCAGTCAAAAGTCTCTTTGCCTCATTCACCCTAATGGATGTAAGGTATTCAATAAAATTTTCTCCTGTTTCATCTTTAAATATCTTGCTAAAATAGTAAGGACTAATATCAATCTCTCTTGATACATCATCAAGGGAAATATCTTTTTTGTAATTACTACTTATATATATCTTGGCACGTTCTATAACGCTATTCGTATTTTTACCCTCTTTTTTTTCTGAAGCTCTTCTTCCTGCATCTGCCATTTTTGAGATAAACCAACTTCTCACTTCTTCAAGTCCGGAAAAATTCATTAATTTGGGTAGGTAATCGTTACGAGATTGAAAGTGGTAAACAAATCCTCCTTTTTCATAGACTAAATGTTCTGCCCATAAAACGAATTCAAGTGATTTCAATTTTATGTCCATGATACAATCCGGATAGTTTTCCTCCATCCAATCAAAAAATTTGTTAGCAATTGCAATGGTCTCATTTATTTCACCATTCTCAGTCTTTTCAAATAATCTACGTTCCAAATCAATCGGATAGTTTTCTTCATATTCACAGCCAAACCCCACATCCTCGACATGTGCTACACTACCTTTTGTATCAATCAGTGCTGCCAGTGCTTCATTATATGAGATAATGGATTCTCGTAGGTGACGGATGGATCCAATTCCAATACGAAATGCCACCTCTGTTTTACTCTGCAATTTTCTGCATAGCTCACGTGATTTATTAATAAGCTCAATTCTTTCATGGTAGGATAATGTATCGTTTCTTGTTGGAACAAACAAAGCAATTTTATTAGCCATAACCGATCCCATTATAATATTTGGGAAGTAGCTTGTAACAACTTCATGAATCTCAGAATAATAATTTTGTATTCTTATGCTCGTACCAACAGCATTTGTCATATGATTACCCTCTTGTTTTTCACCACAGACCATTACAATCATATATCCATATTCACTCTCTACACCGATTAAGTTTTTATAATTATCAATATCTTCCTCAAAATGTTCCCGAAAAAGGATGCTATAGATAAATCCATTCTCGATAATAGGTAAAACAGCCTCCATTTTCTCTTTAATAATTAATTCATTGCTTCTTTTCTCTCGTTCTCTATCAATAAGCTGCATAGCTCTGTGTAAAACCTTAATTATGCTATCTCTTTCAATCGGTTTATTGAGGTAATCCAAGACTCCAAGATTGATTGCCTCCTTCGCATAGTCAAATTTATCAGATGCACTAATAACAACAAAAATTATATTTTTATTGTTTTCCCGTATTTCTTTCATTGCTTCAATTCCGTTAATGCCCGGCATCTGAATATCCATGAATGCAATATCTGGGCGAAAGTATTCTGCTAATTCAATAACGCTCCTTCCTGTTTTAGCCGATTCAATGATACATTCATTCTTAAATTCCTTTTCAATGATGAATTTTAAAGAATCTATTACAATTCCTTCATCATCTGCTAGCATTATTCTATACATTTTTATCCCTCGCTTGTTGTGAATATGGAATATGAATTAATACATTTGTACCCATATCCTCACCCTCACTAAATATTTCAAATATATCTTCTTTATTATAAAAAATCTTTAATCTAGCAATAACGTTATCTAATCCAATTCCATTAGAATCATTTTTTATATCACTGGTTTTTAACTCAGTATTTATTATTTTATTGATTTTTTCCTGAGTCATTCCAATACCATTATCTTTTACACTAATACTTATCTGATTCTCTTCTCTTGTTACGGATAAAACAATAATTCCTTCCCATGGAATGTCTCTGATTCCATAATTAACTGCATTTTCAACAATTGGCTGCAAAATCATACTTGGAATTTTATAACTTATTAACGACTCATCAATATTCTTTTCAAAATGAATTTCCCCTGAAAAACGAACATTCAGAATATATATATAATTATCAATCAAATCTATTTCATCACGTATTGTTACAATTTCATTATCTTTCTTAATATTGTATCTGAAAAATCGGGCTACATTCTGTATGTATTCATATGTACGATCTGATCCATCCATCATTGCAAGCTGTGCTCCTGCATTGAGAGTATTAAAAAGAAAATGAGGATTAATCTGGGCCTGAAGATATTTCAATTTGGCATCTTTTAAATGTGTTTCCATTTTAAGCTCATTTTCCTTCATCAGTCGTTCTTTTTCCATACTGGTTGTTAATTTTACAATATACTCCCTTATGCTGATCAGCATTTTATTAAATGCATTACTTACAACCCCGATTTCATCATCAGAATCCACCGAAAGCAAATCAATATCAAGATTCCCCCCTGCAACGCTATTGGCTGTCTGTGCTAAATGTCTGAGTGGTTCTGTTATATTCCTTGTAAATAGAATAATCAGTAATACATTACAGAATGCAATAACAATAAGTAGAATACTGCAAGCCCGCTCCATTGTATAAATCGACTTATAGAACTCCTTATACTGGTTAGAATTTTCCTTAAATTGTTCACTATTTAAACTGTTTATATAAGTGTATATATATTGATACAGGTTCTGTGCATTATCATAATATCCTTTGTACTTCTCTACATTTCTCCCACGTTTAGCTTCAATTGTCTTATCTGTCAGGTTTAAGTACTCTAAAGACATATTTTTGATTGATTTTTCCATTAATCCCTGATTATTACTTGTAGTATCACCATTTAACTTCTGGATATTATTCTGGTATATACCCTGACTTCTAAAATAGGTTTCCATAGAATCAGAAGTCTTTGTATTCAAATACTCCGTCATACTATCCTGTACATCATCTAATGAGTCGAGCAGTTCATTTAGTTCAACATTACTCATATATATTTTATTTAAATTCATAACCATGAGGTTTATATTGTAATAAATATAAAAATTAACAAAAAGCAAAAACATCGTTGTCAGAATAAAAGCAAATATTAATTTCCCTTGGATTGTAGCGTTTTTATGATTAATCTTCATTTTTGCCTGCTCCTATGTACCGATCTACATTATCCTGTTCAATCACTGAAGTATCTACTGAAAAATATTCGCTTACATGTCCGGTTTGTTTAAATTCATCTAAAGCCTTTACACAGTATTTACCCATCTGGTTTGTATCTATCGTAATTGTTGATTGAATTACTTTTCTCTTGATTGCTTTTAAAATGGTATCGGATTGATAAAAGCCTAAAATATTGATTTTACCTACCTTATTAAAATCAACAACTGCCTGGTATACGCAGGTAGTATTCAGTTCGTCTAAGCATATCACAATATCAGGCATCTGTTCCTGATTCATAAAAATATCACGAATGGATTCCTCTGCTGAAAAATTACCAGTTGTATTAACGGATTCTGTTCTCACCTTTATTTTTTCTTTGTATTTTTCATTCGAATTAACTGCATCCTGAATTCCCGAAAATATTATATTCTCAGTTGTATCCGTCTTATTCGAATTCATTAGTACCAGTGCATATATATTATTTTTCCTATCCATTCTATTTACATCATACAGTTCTGAAAAATATTTTTCTGAAAAACTACATATTTGATTACCATATTCCATTCCTATA
>CAZQTM010000170.1:0-4824 GCA_964595855.1 uncultured Lachnospiraceae bacterium
AGAGTGAAAATAATATTTTCACTCTGCAAGTTTGAGCTGCGCACAAACTTGAACCTTTAGTTGCTCCTAAAATACAGTCGCAGCATGAGGTTAATTATGATTTGGAATGAGACGAAAGAATGTATGGGCCGTGATGAAATGCAGACACTGCAAAGTGCCAGACTGGTCAAACTAGTAGACCGTGTTTATCATAACGTAGAATACTATCGAAAGAGAATGCAACAGGTAGGTATTGAACCTGGCGATATTAAAGGAATAGAAGACTTACATAAACTTCCTTATACGACAAAAAATGATTTGCGTGATACCTACCCATTTGGTCTTTTTGCAGTACCAACCTCACAAATTGTACGTATCCATGCATCCAGTGGAACAACTGGGAAAGCTACTGTTGTTGGCTATACCAGACGAGATATTGAAATTTGGAGTGAATGTGTAGCCAGATGTATTTCCATGGCTGGACTTGGTAAGGAAGATATCATACAGATTGCATATGGGTATGGGCTTTTTACAGGTGGTCTTGGAGCACATTATGGAGCAGAACACTTAGGAGCAACCGTTGTACCAATGTCTACAGGTAATACTAAAAAGCTTGTTACGATGATGGAGGATTTTGGAGCTACCGGCATTATGTGTACACCATCTTACCTTCTTCATATTGCAGAAACTCTTGAGGAAATGGGAAAACTTGATAAAGTAAAGCTAAAGGCTGCTATTTGTGGAGCGGAACCATGGACGGACAAGATGCGTATACAAATTGAAAACAAACTGAATATACATGCGCATGATATTTACGGACTTAGTGAAATTATGGGACCAGGTGTTGCATGCGATTGTGAATATCACAGTGGTTTGCATGTATTTGAAGATAATTTCCTGCCTGAGATAATTGACCCTGACACCTTGATGCCAGTTGCAGATGGTGTGACAGGAGAGCTTGTTTTCTCAACTTTAACAAAAGAGGGTATACCACTGATTCGATATCGTACAAAGGATTTAACAAGTATCACTCATGAAAAATGCGAATGTGGTCGTACATCAGCCAGAATATCAAGATTTAAAGGTCGATCCGATGATATGTTAATTATTAGAGGTGTCAATGTCTTTCCATCACAGATTGAAAGTGCACTGTTGGAACTTGGTGAGACGACACCACATTACTTGTTAATAGTTGATCGTGTTAATAATCTTGATACTTTAGAAGTACAGGTGGAAGTGGAAGAAAGATTTTTCTCAGATGAAATTAAAGAATTAGAAAAGTTAACAAAGAAAATTGTTACCGCTATTCAACATGCAATCGGATTGGCAGTAAAAGTCAAATTGGTAGCACCAAAGACGATTGAACGCAGCATGGGTAAAGCAAAACATGTAATTGATAACCGTAATTTTAATGATTAGGGGGAATGAGTATGTTTGTTAAGCAATTAACTGTTTTTATTGAAAACAGGGTTGGAAGTTTGGAAGAAGTAACAGAAAGTCTAAAGGAGAATGATATTAATATTTTTTCAATCTCTTTAGCAGATACAAGTGAATATGGGCTGCTTCGAATGATTGTATCCAATCCAATCGAGGGTAAGAAAGTATTACAGGAAAATGGTTTTTCAGCAATGCTCACTGATGTAATAGCTGTTAGACTGGAAAATCGAGTTGGCACACTTTCTAATTTATTTAAAACGATATCAGCAGCAGGTATTGGAATTGAGTATATGTATGCAATGGCAACTGCAAAAACAGGAGCAATGATTTTAAAAACTTCTGATGGTGTTAAAACAATACAGACATTGCAGGATACCAGGATGACGCTGCTTGATGAAAATACAATGTATCATCTGCAATAGATTATCAATAATGAAAACTTCCCAATCATTTGGGAAGTTTTTTTAAAAATTATTAGAAAGGATGAGAAGTCTTTGCCTCATAGATATATACAAATTACCCGAATTAGGAATAATATAAAATATTTCATAATTGCTTCATTCTTATTATGCCTGCTATTAACTGGTTGTACATATGATAAAAGTGAAACAGAGCCAATGAAATCTGCTCACGAAGATACGGCGCAGAGTGATTTAAGTGAAGAAGAATTAACCACTGAGTTAGTAACAACAGAAGCTGTTGAAAACCTAAAAAATGAGAAAGTATCCATCGTGATGGTTGGAGATATGTTATTACATACTTCAGTAAGCGAAAGCGGAAAGATTGCAGATGATATCTACAATTATGATCATTTATTTACTCATGTAAAAGATAAAATAGAAAGTGCAGATATAGCAATTGTTAATGAGGAAGTAATATTAGGTGGGAGAGAATTAGGATTATCCGGATATCCTTGTTTTAATGGAGCGTATGAAGTGGGCGATGCATTAGTAAAGAATGGCTTTGATGTAATCCTTCATGCAACGAACCATGCTTTAGACAAAGGTGAAAAAGGAATACGAAATTGTTTAAACTTCTGGCAGAGCAATTACCCTAATATTTGGGTAACAGGTATTAATGGAACACAGGAGGACCAGGATAATAATATAGTTATAATTAATAAAAAAGGTATTAGAATTGCCATACTGAATTACACTTATGGGACAAACGGGATTGACTTACCTAAAGCTGCTCCCTATCTAGTCAATACCTTGAACAAGGATAAAATAGAAAAAGATGTCAAACTGGCAAAGGATAATAAAGCAGATTATATTATTGTATGCCCACATTGGGGTATAGAGTATCAACATAATCAAAGTGAAGAACAGATGAAATGGGCAAAATTTTTTTCATCCTTAGGTGTTGATTTAGTGATAGGAACACACCCTCATGTCATACAACCGGTTGAATGGATCGAAAATGAAGAAGGTAAGAAAACACTAGTCTATTATTCTTTAGGAAACTTTGTGAATGCTACAAGTGGGGTTGGAGATGGTGTTACGGATCGTATGTTAGGCGAAATGGCAATGATCACGATCGGTTTTGATGAGAAAAATGAGATCGTAGTGGAATCCTATGATGCATATCCGATTGTATCCCATGTAAAATCAGGTGTACAAAATATAACCGTATATCCATTAGAAGAATATACGGATGAGTTAGCGTTACAAAATGAAATTGGACAGCAGGATCCTAATTTCTCACTTGGAGAATTACAAAATGTATGGAAAAAAGGGAGGATTTCGAATGAGTATGGAAATAAGACAGGAGCTGGAAAGAACCAGAAAAAAGGAACAGAAGTTCTTAATAACACGCCACCAGAACAGTAAAGTAAGGGAGGCAGTTTATCATAAGATACCGGATGGAGTGCAAAATTCATTAGAGAAGGCTTTCAAGAAGGCTTTTGAACTTATTTTTCTAAAGGGGACCAGTATTATAGAGAAAACATATAATAAGGAAAATATAAAACTTGATTTCGAAGCAGATAACTATGTTGTCGAAAAGCTACATTCCAAGAAAAGTATTCGAAGAATGGAAAAGAAATTAAAGGGTGAAAACATTCTGACCAATGTGGCAACGACTGCTTCCGGATTCGGAATGGGATTCATTGGTATGGGTTTACCGGATATCCCCCTATTTGTTGGTACTTTACTAAGAACTATTTATGATATTGGGCTACATTATGGCTATCAGTATGAAGAACAGGAAGAAAAAATATATATTTTAAGACTGATTCAAACTGCTCTAAGTAACGAAGATGAAAAACATAAGCATTATAGTAAATTATGTAATATTCGAATTGAAGAAACAACGCTTAATACAGAGATAATAACAACTTCAAAGGTGTTATCAGATACGCTTCTTGTTGAAAAGTTTGTACAGGGAATTCCAATCATAGGTTGTGTCGGCGGTGTTGTGAATTATATGGTTTTTAACAGAGTAACGAAGTTTGCCATGATTGAATATAAAATTAGATATTTGGAAGAAAAACTAAACTGAAAGGATTGATGATGAGCAAAAATCTAAGAGGAACTGTGTGCTCTCTTTTGGGAGGAATACTATGGGGATTTTCTGGTACGGTTGGGCAGTTCTTATTTACAAAAGAGGGAATGGATAAGGAATGGCTGACACTTGTAAGATTGTTTTTTGCAGGAATATTATTGATTTGTATCTCATTTAAAACAAATAGACAAGAATTAACACTAATATGGAAAGAGAAAAAAGATTTACTAAAACTAGCTTTATTTGCTATTTTTGGATTGATGGCATGTCAGTATACCTATTTATCCACTATATATTATTCAAATTCGGCCACGGCAACTGCATTGCAATACACAGGTCAGGCACTTATTCTTATTCTCACATGTATAAATATAAAAAGGTTTCCTAAAAAAAGGGAGTTAACAGGGTTACTATTGGCACTACTCGGTATCTTTTTACTAGTGACCCATGGTAGTCTTTATACTATAGTTCTTTCAAAAAATGCTATTATTTGGGGTATTCTTGCAGCATTTTCAATGGTATTTTATACGTTGTATCCAATAAAATTACTCAATAAATATGGAGCTTTTGTAATAACCGGTTATGGAATGCTTATGGGAAGTGTAATATTGTTTTTTCTGATACAAGGGTGGAATAAGAAAGTTGAATTCAATCCGGAAGTGATACTTGGAGTAACTGTTATGATTATTTTTGGTACGGCGTTTGCATTTGTCTGCTATCTCCAAGGAGTAAGTGACCTGGGTGCCATCAATGCAAGTATGTTAGTATGTATCGAGCCCGTGAGTGCAACGCTATTTGCGACTTTATGGCTAAAAACAGATTTAGAGGTACAGGACTATATGGGAATCCTATTAATTACATTAATGGTATTTTTTATTTGTATGCCCGATAAAAAAAGAGGTAAAT
>CAZQTM010000171.1:0-4802 GCA_964595855.1 uncultured Lachnospiraceae bacterium
CACCTTTTCTAATAATATAAAATTATATAACTTTTTTACCACAAAGGCAATTAATTTATAAGTATAGCTCCATTGGCGTGTATATGATTCCATCTTTTTTTGTCAATGGCCCCATGTCTTTAAATCCTATTTCATGGTAAAAAGGTGTTCCGTATGGAGATGCATTTACTGTAATCTTATTAAAATGAGTAGACATGGACAAATAGTTAAGCACATATGAAACAAGTGCCTTACCTATTCCCATTCTATGATACTTCTCATCTACAAAAAGCAGTGATATATGGTTACCGCTACGTAGAGAAATGAGACCGATAATTATATTATCAGTCTCAGCTATAAACATTTTATATTCACCTAAAAGGAAAAAGTTTTTTAACATGGTATCAGTAATAAAAGTGGAAAAACTTTTGATGCCTTCCTCTCCATACTCCCTTGCCTCATATTTTAGAAAAGTCTGAAAAGCTAATTCCATAGCTTCATCCCATTCTTTTTCATTCGCTTTACGTATTTGATATTTTAAATTATACTTGATCTCATTCGAACTATCTTTATAAAGCATAAAGCCCCCGGTTAGCTGTTTCTTATTTTTTTATCAGACTGGCAAAAAAGTTTTTTACCCGATCTGTCATTTGACTAAAATATGATTTTACAGAATCGCTCACACTTTGCTTAATAATTTCTTCTGTATGATTTACCATATCATTACCGAATTTTTTATATAAGTCTTGTGCCTGATTAAGTAAAACTTGGGGATCCAAACCGAGTGTCTTAATTTTATGCATAACATCTATAATTTTATTTACCTCATCATCCGTTAAGGTAACGTTGAATTTATTCTGACCTTCATTGATTGCATTACGAATATCATCATCTGTTTCGAGTTCTCCAGCTGCCAGTTTAGCCTTTATATATGCAACCAGTTGTTCTACCTCTTCACTGTTTTGTGTATTCGTCTCCAGTTCACCTGTCGTAATCAGTTCATTCATGGCAGTATCAATCGTCTTATCAGAAATTGTCGTTCCAGTCATCGTTTCATATGACTTTATTGCTCCAATCAGTCCTGCTGTTCCGGATATCTGTGTTGGACCAACTACTAACACACTGGTATCCTGTAGTCCTGCTGTTAGTAACGCATTTCGATACATACCTGTTGTGCAATAATTTATGTTTTTAGTAGATACCAGTACTCCACTTCCTGTTTCTGACTTTGTAAGCATAACACTTGATAGTGATTTTGTTCCTATTATTTTAGGGTCAATGTAAGCATCAAGATACTGATGTTCTTGATCATTTGTTATTGTAATAACAGTACAATTTGCAAGATCTTCCTCTGTTAATCCCATTAGTTCTAAAACGGTTGCACGTTGTTTCTCTGTCAGGTCCGCGCCTAATGCTACAATAGGACGTGCACTCTGTCCTTCAGCCTGTACCGTCAAGCCCGAAAATAATAATATAAAAGAAGCCGCTAAACTCCAAAAAATTTTTTTCATTCAACTCCATTCCTTTCTTTCCATAGATACTATACACCGTCAAGTTTTGTCTTCAAACAAAACCATTCGTAAATATCGCCCATGACTGTCTCTTTATCTATTTCATTTAATAGCTCATGCCTGTCACCATTATAAGATTTCATTGTTACATCCTTCATACCTAACTTGATGAATGATTCATAAACTTCTTTAACGGACTTACCATAATTTCCAACCGGATCCTCTGTCCCATTAATAAAAAGTACAGGTAATTCCTTTGGCATTTTATTAAGATTATTTTCGTTATATAAATTCATTGATAAAACTTTTAATGTAGAAAATCCATTTATCGTAAAGATATAGCCACAAAGAGAATTTTCATCGTATTTTTTAACCACTTGTGGATCTTTAGATAACCAGTCATGTTTGCTTACTGGGTTCTCTATTCTGTCACAATAAGATCCAAATGCCAACTTATCTAGTAATTTACTTTCATGTTTGGTCCCTTGAAAAAACGCCAGGACTTTTATTAATACACCTGTTAAAATTAAAAGTGATTTAGGCGTCATACCTGTTGAAGAAATAATAGCTCCATCTATTCCATTTCCATATTTAAAAAGATAATTTCTTGTTATTAATGATCCCATACTATGTCCAAATATAAAATAGGGAAGAGTTGGGTATTCTTGCTCAATAACCTTTTTTAAACGATGAACATCTCTGACGATAACTGTTGCAGCATCTCTTTTACAGAAATATCCCTTTGGATTATTTCCCACAGATTTTCCATGTCCTAAATGATCTTCTCCGACCACCAATATGTTTCTTTCTGTAAGAAATGTGGCAAATTCTTCAAACCTTTCCACATATTCAGCCATTCCATGGACAATCTGGACTATGAATACCGGAGGTTCATCCGGTATCCACTTAACTGCATGTATTTTACTAGTATTATCTCTTGAATCGAAGTAAAACTCTTCTTTTCTCAATATGTTATATCTCCTATATATCCGTCTGTTTTATTAGCAAACTTCTGCTCCAGCCGGCATTTCCTTCTCAGGTACCATTAATGCAAGATTTCCGTTCTCATCCTCTGCACACAAGAGCATACCTTCTGATAATACTCCAGCTAATTTTGCCGGTTTCAAATTTGTTAATACTAACACTTTCTTTCCAACCATTTCCTGGGCACTGTAATGTTGTTTAATTCCAGATACAATCTGTTTTGTTTCACTACCTATTCTGACCTGTGAACATAGAAGTTTTTTAGATTTGGGGACTTCCTCACATGAAATGATTTTACCAACTCGAAACTGCAGCTTATCAAAATCCTCATATGATATTTCTGCTTTATTCTCAATATCAATAACAGGTTCTTCCTCTTCTTTTTGGTTATTGTTATCTGTTTTTCTGGACGCATACAATTCGTTTACTTTTTCTACGATTTCCTTTACGTCAAGTCTTGCAAAAAGGATCTCTGGCTGTTTTGTAACTTCCGTTCCTGAAGGATATAAACCAAATTTTTGCAGTTCATCAAATGCTCTTAACTGAGTATTCATTTGTTCTGCAATTTTCTTAGATGTTTCTGGCATAAAAGGTTCTAACAGGGAAGCTCCAATAACAATACTTTCTACCAGATTATATAATACTGTTTCCAAACGGGCTTTCTTATTTTCATCTTTTGCTAAAACCCATGGTTCTGTTTCATCTATATATTTGTTGCATCTTTTAAATACCTGGAAGATTTCTGTGAGTGCATCCGCAACTCTTAAATTGTCCATCTTTGCTTCCACTTTTCCATAAGCCTTGAGAACTGTGTCCTTCAAATCCGTATCAACAGTTTCCACACAATGCTCATCTTTTACTATTCCACCAAAGTACTTATTTGACATTGAAATGGTTCTGTTAACAAGATTGCCCAATGTATTTGCAAGGTCAGAGTTGAGACGTTCAACTAAAATTTCCCATGAGATAACACCATCATTTTCAAAAGGCATTTCGTGTAAAACAAAATATCGAACTGCATCCACGCCAAAGAAATTAACAAGGTCATCTGCATAGATTACATTTCCTTTTGATTTACTCATTTTCCCATCACCCTGTAACAACCATGGATGACCAAACACTTGCTTAGGCAATGGTTCTCCTAACGCCATAAGGAAAATCGGCCAGTAGATGGTATGAAATCGTATGATATCTTTTCCAACCAGATGTAAATCTGCCGGCCATAATTTTTTATATTGGTCAGTGCTGTTTCCGTCAGCATCGTACCCGATACCTGTAATATAGTTTGTTAATGCATCCAACCATACATAAACGACATGTTTGTCATCAAAATCTACCGGAACGCCCCACTTAAAAGATGTTCTGGATACACAAAGGTCCTGTAATCCCGGCAGTAGGAAGTTATTCATCATTTCATTTTTTCTGGATACCGGTTGAATAAATTCTGGATGACTATTGATATATTCAATCAATCTATCTGCATATTTACTCATTCTAAAAAAATATGCTTCTTCTTTTGCAGGCTTCACTTCTCTGCCGCAGTCAGGACATTTTCCATCAACAAGCTGCGATTCTGTCCAAAAAGACTCGCAAGGTGTACAATACATTCCTTCATAAGCACCTTTATAAATATCTCCCTGGTCAAATAATTTTTTAAAGATCTTTTGAACCTGTTTCTCATGATCCCTATCAGTTGTTCTAATAAATTTATCATAGGAAGTATCCATCAAATCCCAAAGTCTTTTAATTTCTGAAGCCACATTGTCTACAAATTCCTTTGGTGTGATTCCTGCCTCCTGTGCCTTATTCTCTATTTTCTGGCCATGTTCATCCGTACCTGTCTGGAAAAAAACATCATAGCCATTCTTCCTTTTATATCTTGCAATACTGTCTGCCAAAACAATTTCATAACTGTTTCCAATATGCGGTTTACCAGAGGTATACGCAATTGCCGTTGTAATATAATACTTTCCCTTATTCATCCTTCATACCTTCCCTTTCTTAAAAATAAAAATCTTCTATATAACAGACCTGTTATATAGAAGACGAATCATCGTGGTACCACTTCTTTTCACACCTATTGGTGCCTCATTATACTGGAATATTCCAATATTTCGCTATAACAGGCGAATCCTGTCGTAATCTTACCTGACGGTTCGGTACGCCGCTCCAAAGCCATGTTCTGTATGGTTCATCTTAATTCCTCTCAGCCACCGGGAATATTCTCTTTAAAGACTAGATATACATACTCTCTTCTTCAACGCTTTTACTTAATTTCATAAAGGTTAACACATTCATTTTTAAAAGTCAATTATAGATATATGAATC
>CAZQTM010000172.1:0-4794 GCA_964595855.1 uncultured Lachnospiraceae bacterium
TATTCGTTCATTTTTGCAAGTTTTGCGGCTTGGTCTGCTGCGATGCAAGCATCTATGATATCCTGGATGTCACCATCCATTATTTTATCAAGCTTATATAATGTCAGGTTAATACGATGGTCTGTTACACGTCCCTGTGGGAAGTTATAGGTTCTGATCTTTTCAGAACGGTCACCGGTTCCAATCTGACTTCTTCTTGCCTCTGCTTCTGCATCATGAGCTTTTTGTTGCTCCAAATCAAAAAGCTTTGTTCTTAGTAATGCATAAGCCTTCGCTTTATTCTGAATCTGAGATTTTTCTGTCTGACTATAAATTACGATTCCAGTAGGGATATGAGTTAATCGAACAGCAGAATCTGTTGTATTGACACACTGACCACCGGCTCCTGATGCACGGCACACATCAATTCGAATTTCTTTTTCATCAATTACAACATCAACATCCTCTGCTTCTGGCATAACTGCAACGGTAATCGTTGATGTATGAATACGTCCACCGGATTCAGTCTCTGGAACACGCTGTACACGGTGTACCCCACTTTCATATTTCATAACAGAATAAGCACCTTGGCCTGTAATCATGAATGTAACACTCTTCATACCACCTATTCCGATTTCTTCCATTTCCATCGTTTCAACTTTCCATCGTTTGCTTTCGGCAAAATGAATATACATACGATAGATTTCTGAAGCAAAAAGAGCTGCTTCGTCACCACCGGCACCGGCACGAATTTCTACAATAACATTTTTATCATCGTTGGGATCCTTAGGAAGAAGAAGAATTTTCATATGGTTTTCAAGTTCTTCCACTCTTTTTTTAGCTGTATTCAGTTCATCCTTTAACATATCCCGCATGTCTTCATCTTTTTCTTCATCTAACATAACAAGACTGTCTTCAATATCCTGCTTACACTGTTTGTATTCCTTATATGCTTCTACGATTGGAGTAAGTGCACTCTGCTCCTTCATCAACGCCGTATATCTCTTCTGATCATTTGTTACGGAAGGCTCACTCATCTCATTCATGATTTCTTCAAATCTTTGTAATAAGTCTTCTAATCTATCAAACATTTAAATTTCCTCCATAAATGTACCAAATACAACTCTATCTAATAATGCATAATCTTTCACAATAGCAATATCTTGAAAGCCGGCATCTTTCATTAAAGCACTAACATCAGCAGCCTGGTCAAAACCAATTTCAAAATAAAGCATACCACCACGCTGCAAATAATTTTTACCAGACTCTATAATCTGTCTATAAAAATAAAGTCCATCCTCTTTACCATCCAATGCAATAATGGGTTCAAAATCTTTAACTTCCTCCATTAATGTTGGAATTACTTCACTACGAATATATGGTGGATTGGACACAATAAAATCAAACTTTCCATCTATGCTGTCAAATAAATTGCTTTTGACAAATGTAGCACCTATATCTAATCTGTCAGCATTTTGTGTGGCAATTTCTAAAGTCTCATCCGATATATCAACACCAATACCTTCACAATTGTTGGAGTAATGGAGTAAGCTTAATAGGATACAGCCCGAACCGGTACACATATCAAGTATTCTGCTTCCATCATGTAAATTCTTTAATACTTCCTCTACAAGAATCTCAGTATCCTGTCTGGGTACAAGCACGCAATTGTTTACGCAAAATTCTAAACCCATAAACTCCTGAAATCCAGTTATATGCTGTAAGGGTTCATGTAAAACGCGTCTTTTCAATGCTTCCACATATTTTTCATTCAGATTATCTTCCAATATTATATCACCATGTGCATACAGATCACCACGTTCTATATGGCAGATATAATGGAGTAATAGGAGCGTATCCGATTTCGCATCATTTATTCCGGCATCCGTTAAAATTTGAATACCATATTCATAAGCTTCTTTAATTTTCATTAGAAAATTTCTCAGACAAAAACGTTTTCCAGTCAAATACTGCTTCCACTGACTTAATCGCTACCTCAATCATACTTTCATCCGGTTCTTTGGTTGTAAGTCTTTGTAACCACATACCCGGTGCAGATAGAATTCTGACAATGATATTATTTGTACTTCCGGCAAGTCTGATGATTTCATATGAGATACCTGCAATAACAGGAATCAGTACAATTCTTAGAACGACTCTTAAAATCGGACTCTGTACCTGAATAAAAATAAATAAGACAACGCTTACAAGCATGACAAAAAGTAAAAAGCTGGTTCCGCATCTTTTATGTAATCTGGAAGCTTTCTTTACATTTTCAACCGTAAGTTCATGACCATGCTCAATACAGTTAATACACTTATGTTCTGCACCATGATACATATACACACGTCTGATATCTTTCATTGCAGATATTGCAAAAACATAAGCAACAAAAATAATGATACGCAATAATCCTTCCAATAGTGCTAGTAAAGAAGTGTTTCTGATATAGGTCATAAAAAATGAAGATATAAAGTATGGAAGCAGCATGAAGATAGCTACAGCCAGTACAAGTGAAATGGCTACTGTAATTCCCATTAAAACCTTTTCTGCCTTTTCACCAAATAATTTATTCATTACTTTATCTGTTGTTGTCACTTTTGCTTCTTCATCTTCATAAAATGAAGCTGAATAAGTAAGTGTTCGCATTCCCAGTATTAAGGAATCTAAGAACATAAATATGCCACGTACGAATGGAATCTTCTTGAGAGGACTTCCATGAAGCACCCCATGATATTCCTCTGTCTCGACATCAATTTCACCATCCGGCTTACGAACAGAAACCGAATAGAGATCCTTGTTCTTCATCATAATTCCTTCTAATACTGCCTGTCCACCAATACCGGACATGCAAGTTCTCTTTATCTTTCTCATGTTAACATCCTTGCCCTTTCTATCAATTGCAAAGCCTATCTATGAAAACGAAAGGTTGAGATATGAAACCTCAACCTTTTGGTATGACTTATTTGTTTGTAACACCATATTTTTTATTGAACTTATCAATACGTCCATCTGCTCTTGCTGACTTCTGCTGTCCTGTATAGAATGAATGACACTTTGAACATACTTCAACGTGAATATCTTGTTTTGTTGAACCTGTTACAAATGTATTGCCACAGTTGCAAGTTACGGTTGCCTGATAATAATCAGGATGAATTCCTTCTTTCATGCTTTCACCTCTCTATAAATAATAATACTTTGTTCTCATCCACTTGACTTTCGTCTGCTGTTTATTATCTGTAAACAGCTTTATCATTGTAACATACGCATGTTTTGCATGCAAGTACTTTTTCAATTATTTAAATTATATAAATTTCATTTTTTGTACTGTATAAACAAACTCTTTATTGTTTTTTGTTCTTGTGAACATATCGATTACGCGATCAACCGCTTCATCCGATTTCATGCTATTAAATGCTTTTCTTATGTTGCCGATAGCTTCCAATTCCTCCGAGGTAAGCAAAAGATCCTCTCTTCTGGTTCCCGACTTTGGAATATCAATAGCAGGAAATACTCTTTTTTCTGATAACTTTCTGTCGAGTACCATTTCCATATTACCGGTTCCCTTGAATTCTTCATAAACAACATCATCCATTTTGCTTCCTGTTTCCACCAGGGCAGTTGCAAGAATCGTCAGGCTTCCACCTTCTCGCATATTTCTTGCAGCACCAAAAAACCTCTTTGGCATATGAAGTGCTGCAGGATCAAGACCTCCCGATAATGTTCTTCCACTTGGTGGAACGGTAAGATTGTATGCACGAGTCAGACGGGTAATGCTGTCTAGCAGAATCATAACATCCTGTTTGTGTTCTACTAATCTTTTGGCACGTTCCATTACCATCTCTGCTACACGCTTATGGTGATCCGGTAACTCATCAAATGTCGAATAGATTACTTCAACGTTTGGTCCTTCTATCGCCTCTCTGATATCAGTAACTTCTTCTGGTCTTTCATCAATCAGAAGGATGATTAAATGTACATCTGGATTGTTCGTTTTAATGGATTTGGCAACCTCTTTTAATAAGGTTGTCTTACCAGCTTTAGGCGGTGATACTATCATACCTCTCTGCCCTTTACCAACAGGACTCATCAAATCCATAATTCTCATAGCTACAGATGCACCAGGTGTTTCAAGACGTAATCGTTCATTCGGAAATATTGGAGTCATATCCTCAAAATTTCCACGTTTTGAAGCAATATCCGGTGAATAACCATTGATGCCCTTTACAAATAAAAGTGCACTAAACTTCTCAGCCTGAGTCTTTACTCTTGTATTACCAGTTATAATATCACCTGTCTTCATATTGAATCTTCTAATCTGACTAGGTGCTACATAAACATCATTCTCCCCAGGTAAATAATTTGCCGAACGGATAAAACCATATCCATCAGGCATGACCTCTAAAATGCCATTGGCCAATACACCACTATCCAATTCCGTAGGAAAAGCCTCTTTTTCTTTCGTCTCAGGTTTCTTTTCATATGTAACGTTGTCTTTTTCTTTTTCTTCTTCATCTAATTGCAACATTGCATCAATTACGTCTGCTTTCTTCATAGCTGATACGCCACGGATGCTTCTTGACTTTGCAATCTCACGTAAATCAGCAAGTGCCAGTGATTCATATTTCTCTCTCATTTAATTACCTCTGTTTTGTATTATTACTTATACTTAGGGATTCTGTTTTAGAATTGTTCATCAGACTAGAAAAAACGTTCTGTAAGAAGTACATATCCGTAATGAAATACAAAACGCATGTACTTATATTTGTATACTACAACACTTTTATAAAAATAGAAAGAATTTTTTTATTAATA
>CAZQTM010000173.1:0-4779 GCA_964595855.1 uncultured Lachnospiraceae bacterium
TACTTAGGGAGAAAAAATTGGATTTTACAAGAGAAATGAGAAGACAAAAAACACGTAAGAAAAGACGTAGAAATAATATTTTATTTGTATGTATGATAATATTATTAATTCTTCTGTCAGCAACAGCAATATATTTATTATATCTTTATAATCAGGAAAAAAATAGAACAATAGAAGCAATGAATCAAAAAATAGCTTTAGAACAAGATATGGAATCAGGGCAGTATATTACGGTTAAAGAAGCAGAGAAAAGAATTGAACTGGCAAAGAATGCAACTTCCGAGGAATACTTAAATGAGATACGATCTATGATGGAAAATGGGGATGGAACACTTACAATGTTAGAAACCCTTTATCCTAACAATATTGTTGTCCCAGATAGTGGAAGATATTATTTCTTTGATATTTCAGAAACATTAGCGAAGAATGATTATTTAAATGAAAATTTTGTTTTTCCTAAATTAAATGAAGAGACAAACAAATATGAGGGAGAGGCAACTTATAGTATAAATGGTGAAGAAGTCTCCCATAAAGGGATAGACGTGTCAAAATTCCAGGGTGATATAGACTGGAATAAAGTTGCAAAAGATGGAGTAGAATTTGCGTATATAAGGTTAGGCTACCGAGGATATGGCAGTGGAAAACTCGTAGTAGATGAAAATTATGAGAAGAATGTATCAGGCTGTAGTGCTGCAGGGATTGATACCGGAGTCTATTTTTTTACAGAAGCAGTGAATGAAATAGAGGGAATAGAGGAAGCGGAGTATGTATTAGATCAGATAAAAGATTACAAAATAGATTTGCCAATCGTAATTGATGTTGAGGAATCCGCATCAAAAGAAGACTCCAGAACCAAAAAATTAACTAAAGAAGAAAGAACAAAAGCAATCATTGCATTTTGTGAAAGAATTAAACAGGATGGCCACGAGGTAATGATATATGGGAATCTCAAAAGCTTAATGTTAATGCTGGATCTGGAGGAATTAGAGAATTATGATAAATGGTTTGCATACTATCATTATCCTTTGCATTTTCCATATAAATACCGTGTATGGCAGTACTCTGCTACAGGAAAAGTAGATGGTATAAAAGGAAATGCAGATTTAAATATTGCATTCTATTAGAATAGTTTTTCTTTCAGAGGTTAAGAGTTATTATGAAAATAGATGAAAAACGATTTGAGACAGCAAAAGAGAAAATAATAGGAAAAGACAGACAGCGTCAATTAATTGGAACCTTGTCGGAAAAGACAGTACATGCCGTAATAAAGAATTATTACGAGCCGGATGAGGACAAGCAGGAAATACCAATTGAAGGTCTTTATGCCGATATTTTTACTGGAGAAGAAATTATTGAAATACAGACAAGAAATTTTGACCGGTTACGTGAGAAACTTAACCGGTTTCTTCCGTTTTACCCTGTAACAGTTGTATTACCAATACCGGATATAAAATGGCTAATCTGGATAGATGAAGTAACAGGGGAATTAACTGAAAAACGAAAGTCTCCTAAAAGAGGTAATGCATATCAGGCATTTATGGAATTGTATAAAATTAAAGCATACTTAAAGCAGGAGAATCTTAATATAACTCTTCTTTTTTTAGATATGGAAGAGTATCGCCTTTTAAATGGGTGGAGCAATGATAAGAAAAAAGGAAGCAGCAGGTATGACAGAATTCCGAAGAAAATAAATAAAGAATTAAACTTTACCTGTCCAAAAGATTATATGCAATTGATGCCAATGGAGTTGCCAGAAATATTTACAGTTAAGGAATTTTCTAAACATGTAAAGATAACAGATAGACTGGCAGGCCTCGTATTAAATATTCTTTTTTATTTAGATGTTGTTCAAAGAGTAGACAAAAAAGGAAATGCATATTTATATAAGGTGAATGATTTGTATTAACGTTTCATATATTATAATCAAAAAGATAAGGATTTTGAGATGGATTTTGAATCCAGTCAGACCTATAAAAATTTACAGAAAGCTTTTGAAGGTGAATGTAGGGCAAGTGGAAAATATTTAGTTTACGGGGCAAGTGCTAAGGACCAAGGTTATGAAGAGCTTGCTAATATTTTTTTAGAGACATCATCAAATGAAAAGGAGCATGCTGAGATATGGTTAAGGGTTTTAAACCGCGGAACACTACCGGAAATAAAAACAGATTTACAGGATGCAATCAAAGGTGAAAGCTATGAATGGCGTACCATGTATCAGGAATTTGCAAATGTTGCAAGACAAGAAGGTTATGAAGAAATTGCAAATTTATTTGATGGAGTAGGGATGATTGAAAGACATCATGATTATCGTTACCAGAAATTTTTAGATATGACAAATAATTATACATATTTTTGTAAAAATGAACCAATAATGTGGATATGTTTAAATTGCGGTAACATATACTGGGGAAAATGTGTACCAGAAAAATGTCCAGTGTGTAATTATCCTCAGGGATATTACACTCCGCTATGTGATTGTTTGTAGGTATGGAAAAGTTAATTGACTGTAAACCAATACAACCCCTGTCTAATTGACAGGGGTTGATTCAGTCTTTGGTTTTTATATCGATACAGTGCTTTAATAAGAAATCTTCCCAAAGAGAATATTTTGAAGCCTTTAAATGAACGGAATCAAATGTGTAATCAGAATTGAGTCCTTTTGATTCATCATCAAGTGTTTTATTTAAATCAAGATAGAAAATATTATGATTATTAGCTAATTCTTTAATTTTATCATTTCTATCATCAATATTCTTATTATTATATATTTCATCCTGTTGTGATTTCTGAGTAGTAACGTGCATAATTGACTGTATAAATATCAGAGCATCTGGTTGGAGTTTTTGTATATCATGAACGACACTCTTATACTTATCATAAAAAGTATCTGCATTACCAGTTCCAAGTTCATTGATTCCCACCATAATATATATTTTTCCAAATTGTCTTAATCTTAAAGCATTACGGATAGAAATATTAGTGTTTTCATTATAGGATATGTCATTTCCGGAAACAGTGATCATTGGGTCATCCATGATTCCGAAGATAGTTGAGGATACCTTTGAATAAAAAGTTGCATTTGATAAATTTGAATAATCATGAAGGCCAACTGTTCTTGAATCACCAATAAATAAAGCATCATCAAAATAGGAACTGGAACCATTTTCAAAGGTGTATATTTTATTGGTGTCAGTTAATGATTCTTCTTCCTCTTCTGTTTCAGACAAAGTTTCAATAACCGATTCTTCCGTACTTGGAGTGGTATCCGTATTACTTACTAAAACTGTATTATCCCATGGAAATTTACGATCTCCTGCCCCCTGCATAAGTGCAGTGAGGGCAGGTTCTTTCATATAGTTTACATGATAACTGCAGTACATTGTATTCTTAAAAACAAGAGTCAAAATGGTAAATAATGCAGTTGTTATTATTAGAAGCCACATTGTAGGCAAATGATTGTTATGTTTCATAAATACTCCTAGAAACGGAAATATAAAAAAGGGTTATTAATGGAATTAGCAAGAAAATATACAGATATCCAGAAGATTAAGGATATCATAATAATTCCTAAGGGTTTTTTGCGAAACTGATGAAATAGTCTGTCTGGTAGATAAGTAGAACAAAAAATACAACATAGTAATAATAATCCATATGATTTTATATAACTAATAAAATTGTTAATATTAAGAATGGAATTATCAATCGTAAAAGAAAACATTTTTGTAAAATAAATGGCAATATCACTCATATTAGTGATAGCAAAAATCATCCATGAAAGTGGTACAAGAAGAAACATATAAATATAACCAAGTATTTTAAATTTTTTAAGGTACTTACCATATATGTATTTTTCAATAATAATAATTAGACAAATACTCATACCCCATAAAATAAAATTCCAAGATGCGCCATGCCAGAATCCGGTTAGAAACCATACGAAAAGAAGATTACATATCGTATTTATGGTACCTTTTCTATTGCCTCCTAGTGGTATATATATATATTCCTTAAACCATTTTCCTAAAGTAATATGCCATCTTCTAAAGAAATCAGACATTGTTAATGATAAATAGGGATGATCAAAGTTATTTGGAATAGTAAATCCTAACATTTTTCCAAGCCCAAGGGCCATAAGGGAATAACCATAAAAATCAAAGTAAAGCTGAAATGAAAAGGCAAAAGCACCTAACCATGCCAAAGGCATTGTCAGACTGTCATAACCTATTGTCTGAATACTATGCCAAAGAATACCGATTCGATTTGCAAGAATAACTTTACTTCCAAGTCCCAGAATAAATACTTGTAACCCATTTTCAAATTGCTCTTTCGTATATGAACGATTCTTTATTTCATTTTGAAGCTGTGGGTATATAATAATAGGTCCGGCTATTAACTGTGGAAACATACATAAGTAAACGCCTAGATGTAAAAGATTACTCTCACAGGGATATTTCTTCTTATAAACATCCAAAACGTAAGATACAATTTGAAAAGTATAAAAACTAATACCTAGTGGCAGTCCAACGTTTAAAAGATCAAAATATTCCGTATGGGTTCCTGTAAATAACTGATATAAACTATTGATGTTTCTGATAAAAAAATCAGTATATTTGAAAAAGAATAACAAACCAAAATCAGTGATCAGCGCTAAAAATAAAAACATCCTCTTGAGACCATTCTTATTGATAAACTTGTCCATAAGGAAGGCAATAGAATAATTGTAAATAAGAGAACAAAAAATGAGAAAAACATAAAAAGGCTCACCACATGCATAAAAAA
>CAZQTM010000174.1:0-4773 GCA_964595855.1 uncultured Lachnospiraceae bacterium
CTTTCATACAAATATGATAGTGAAAGGAGTGTCGAGACTGTCTACTCGACGGAAACGAAATGAGAAAAGTAACTACAAGAGAGTATATGTTACCATTTGTACTGACTCTTGTTTTTGGAACATTATTTGATGTATTGATACTTCCGGTGGTAACATATTCGGGTGCGCAAAAATACAGAGATTTCATTTATGGACTTGCTGGATATAATACAAATAAATCAGCCGAGTTGACTCTTTTCAAATTGTCGTTAGTTGTAATATGTGTTCTTTCTCTTATAATAATGAAAAGAATAGAACGTGATCCGAAACCCCAAAATCTAGGAGGGGATGAATCCAGATGCCAGCCTATGGCAATATATTTTATATTAGCATTAAATTTTGGATTTTATTGTTTACTTGGTCAATTTAACGAAAAGATTATAGTCGCGAGTTTATTTTACTTCTTTTGCTACTGCCTTTTTCCTAAAGAAGTAAATATAGTGTTTTTCTTGGGCATATGTAGTTATTATACAGTTACCGCATATATATCCACAACTACGATTCTTACACAGTGGACCGATTGGGTGTTTTGGAAGAACATTAGTCAAATGGAAATATATGTTCTTACAGCAGTACTTGTGCTTGCGGTAATCTGTATCTGGAAAAGGACGAATGAGAACTATCTCAGAAAAATAGTATTGGCAGAACAAATAGTAATTCCGATGAATTTTTTGGTATACAGGAAGAATTTATATTTGTATGGTGAAAAGACATATAATATTTCATTTCCAATTGTATATAAATGGTCTATCGTTGCCATTTGCTTATTGGGAGTAGTAATGGCTATATTACATTATAGAACAGTAAAATCTCAGGAGAGTTGGGAGAAACTTATAGCACTATCAACGATTATTTCTATTTTTGTTATGAATTCTTATATCGTGCCGGCAAACATTGTTCCTTCTGATTTTTGGCATCATGGAGAACAAGTTACGGCATGGAAACAAATCTTTCATATGGGACAAGGTTTGTATACTGATTTTTTTCCCAGTTCAGGGATTTTTTCTATCCCGATAGGAATATTAATTGACTTATTTGGCGGAAAGGCCACTGCATATGCTGCTGCTTATTCATTTATTGCTATGATAGTTGCAATTGTTACAGTTGTATTTTTTAAGATAGTTGGCGATGAGAAGATAGCTTTAGTAATTGCATTGGGCACAGGCACATACATATATAATCGCGGTTTACTAATACTCCCCTATTTGTTAGTTCTTACATTACCGAAATTAGTTAACAATAAAAGTGCATGGATTAAAACCTGGATATTAGCAAGCATGATATGTGGAATATACTATCCAGCCATAGGAATACCGTTGTTAATTGCGACAATACCTTTTGGAATAATACAGATTATAGCTTTTTGGAAAAAGGAATGGCCTAAAAAAAGATATCAAATAGTTTTTTGGTCGTCATGGATAGTGGTGTTTATTTCTGTTGCTCTTTGTTCAAAGATGCTGGTAAATATGATGATGTATATATTGAGTTTAGCTGGTCAAAGTCTGGAAGCAGATTCATTTACTTTACTTGCATATGCAGAGAGTCCACTTTATTTTTTTCCATTTTTAGGAGAGGGAGTTAGATATGTTCTATATTTATTTTTCAGACTACTTCTTTCAGGAATTGCAGTTGTGATGCCGGCAACACTTTTCTTTGTGTGCATAAAAAGAGACGGAAGGCATTTCTGGGAATCACCAATGAGTCTTGCGCTGTCGGCATCGATGCTATTTATGACTGTTTATTACTCATATTCATTATTAAGAGCAGATACTGGTGTTATGGTTTCACGAACAGGTGTTGGAATCTTCAATATATCAGTATACATGCTTATTGTTATGTATAAATATGGGGATGCATATTTGACAAGAAAGTTAAAATATCAACTTACCTCGGTTTTGTTTTCTGTTGCGGCTGCATCATTTGCATATAGCGGATTAGCGAGTTTTCCGCAAGTGGATATGGGAGTTCCGACTGGAGGGATTCATAATGATGCTAACAGATTAGTACCTATTTATGATATTGACAATTCACAATATATATATACACAGCTTGTAGACGAAGATGCAAGAAAGTGGATTGGGAATGGGTTTATAAGTAATGATAATTACAATGAGGTCTTATCGCAAAAACAATTTATTGAGCAGTATGGATTGGAAAATGAATATTTCGTAAATATGCCTCGATTTGATTACTTTTTACTTAATACAAAAGCAGCATATGTGGATTCAACCAACATATTACAATCAAAAAAGGCACAGGAAAAAATGATAGAGTGTATAAATGATAAGAATCCCATTTTTACGTCGTGTTCTGCTATTGGAAATTATGAATTGTTAAAATGGATGCAAAATAAAAAATATGTACAACTTAATAATGGGTGGTATGTTAGTCCGCAAACTGTTCAATCATACAATCTAGAGAAAATGGTTGTGTGTGATAAGGTGAATTCGGAATGTGGGGATTATGGCAGAAGTACAAATGCTTTTGGAAAATCATTTGTATCATTGGAAAAAATATATGAGAGAGAAAAGAATTTTGACAATCAATATGTCATTTCTGCGGTATCAGGACTTGAGAGCAGTGGTGATAGGTATGTAATAAATAATCCTGAGGAGGCTATTTTTAGAATAATCTTTCCAGAGGCGGTTGATGGGGAGGAGTATGACTATATTTATCTTAAACTTAGGACAAATATAGATTTTTCAAAAGAGTATAATGGAACACTGGATGAAAGAATACAGAAATATTATGGTTGGAATGAAAAACTGGATATGAATCGATTGATGTTATATTGGCAAGACGAAAATGGAAACTACAATGAGGAGAGATCCAGTACTATGTCTTTACAGACAGGCGAATTATTGATTCCTATTGGATATAATTCGAGTTGGAAGAATTGCAAACATTCGGAAATTCAAATTCGTATAAATGGTAATTTTGTTTATGGGACAGAAATGGAATTGGAGTCCGTACGAGTTATGGGGAGATAATTCTATGTTGGAATGCAGAGAGAATGGGGCGAGCGGTTTACTCAGCGCCCTTTCTGTTTAGCACAACTAAAATAGTTTTCCATAGAATTTTTATATCTAATCCCAAAGACCAGTTGTCAATATATTCAATATCGAGTTTTACGACGTCTTCAAAATTTGATATTTCATTTCGGCCACTAATTTGCCACATTCCGGTAAGTCCTGGAGTGATACTGAGACGCTTTTTGTGATAACTTTGATATTTTTCAAATTCATCTATTGTTGGTGGACGTGTGCCGACAAGGCTCATGTCTCCTTTTAGAATGTTAAAGAATTGCGGTAATTCATCAATGCTGGTTCTACGAATGAATTTTCCGACCTTAGTGATACGAGGATCATCTTTTAGCTTAAACATAAATCCTTTCATTTCGTTTTGCGCCATTAGTTCTTCTTTATGTGCCTCTGCATCCATATACATAGAGCGGTACTTATACATTTTAAAGATGCGACCATTTTTCCCTACCCGCTTTTGGGTGAAAAAAATTGAACCTGGGGATTCGAAATAAATAAAAGGTGTTAAGATAATTGTTAGAGGAATTAATAGTATGGTGCCAATAATTCCTCCTAATATGTCCAGAATTCGTTTAGCAAGCATTTGGCGGATGGAGAGAAAACGATTGGCATAGGTAATCGCATAATAAGGCCCAAAATGTGACAACATTTTATGCGATGTGATATCGTGGAAAAATGCATCAATACTGACGTGAATGACAATTCCCATGGAGGATATTTCTTTGATTTTTTTTTCGAACAAATAGTGATGTTCTAAATCTAAAATAATGAGAACCTCATCTAAAGGTGCGGTCTTACAATATGTTATGAGAGAATTGGAATCAGCAACAACAGGGACGCCTTGGAAGGTTGATCCAATTGCATCTTGATCAACAAATACCATTGCTGCAATCTGGTAACTTAGATCATCGGATTGTTGAAGAGCATGAATTGCAGTATCTGCTGCGTTTGAAGTCGTCACAATGAGTAGTTGGCGTAAAGAAGCACTCTGTTTATAATAAAGAAGGAGAAATCGTTTAACAATTGTATGAAAAAGTAACATTAAAAATATATCAATTATAAAGGAATAGATAAAAACTTTTCTAGAGAAATCCGATACAATACGCGTAAAATAGATAATTACCATAGTCGATGCAAGTATTGAAATATTCATTTTTGCAATGTCAAAGAATTCATGTAATGTATTTTTGACCCAATAATTTCTATTAAAATTTATAATTAAATAGATAATAAAGTATGATATAAGGTAGACTGCCATAAGTGCTTTAATGGTAGCGGAGGAACCATGAAAATATAGTAAAGAACCATGACGAATTAGATTGGATATCATTAGACTGAGTAGTAAACTGATACAATCCACAAATATAATAATTAAGTTCTGGATGTTTGATTTCAAACGATACATGGTGTTCTCTCCCCAATGCTGTGATACAACGGCTGCGTTTATTATACATTTTTTTGTACAACATGACAATGATATATTTTCTGCTGCGAGATGATTAATAGTAAGAATTACTCAGTTTTGTATAATGTGTTTTCAAAGACAGAATTCAACATACAAAAGTATCCTAACACAGCGATACACAATGTTTTATGTGTAAACCAAGTATGGACGGAAGCATGATTTGCAGTGACGATATACCAAGCAAACGGCATGAGGATGATGATTAGAAAAGGGACACAATTCTTTATA
>CAZQTM010000175.1:0-4735 GCA_964595855.1 uncultured Lachnospiraceae bacterium
AATATATTAAAATGAAAATTTGTCAGCAAAGTAAGCATCTAAATCTTCAATTTTAATCCTCTCCTGTTCCATTGAATCACGAAAACGTACTGTTACAGCATGATCTTCTTCTGATTCAAAATCATAAGTAATACAGAATGGAGTTCCAATCTCATCCTGTCGGCGATATCTCTTACCAATATTTCCCCTGTCATCAAATTCACAATTATACTTCTTACTTAACTCTGTAAATATCTTCTCTGCGCCATCATTGAGCTTTTTAGATAATGGAAATATACCAATCTTAACCGGTGCCAGTGCAGGGTGGAAATGAAGGACTGTTCTTACATCTCCTTCTCCAATTTCCTCTTCGTCATAAGCTGCACAAAGGAATGCGAGTACAACACGATCTGCTCCTAACGAAGGTTCAATAACATACGGAATGTACTTCCAGTTTTTCTGATCATCAAAATATGTCAAATCCTGTCCGGAGGTATTCTGATGCTGGGTCAAATCGTAGTCAGTTCTATCTGCAATACCCCATAATTCTCCCCATCCAAATGGGAATTGGAATTCTATATCTGATGTAGCCTTTGAATAAAATGATAATTCTTCTTTATCATGATCTCTGACACGCATTTCATCTTCTTTCATGCCAAGTTTTTTAAGCCAGTTAATACAAAATTCTTTCCAATATGAAAACCAATCTAAGTCTGTATCAGGTTCACAGAAAAATTCCAATTCCATCTGCTCAAACTCTCTTGTACGGAAGGTAAAGTTACCCGGTGTTATCTCATTTCTAAAGGATTTACCAATCTGTCCAATACCAAAAGGAATTTTCTTTCTTGAAGTTCTTTGAACATTCTTAAAATTTACGAATATACCCTGTGCTGTTTCTGGACGTAAGTATACTGTATTTTTTGCATCTTCCGTAACACCTTGGAAGGTTTTAAACATCAAATTGAACTGCCTGATATCAGTAAAGTTATGTTTTCCACATGATGGACAAGGTACATTGTTATCATCTATAAAAGCTTTCATCTTTTCCTGAGACCATCCATCAATACCACTATCCAGAGTAATATTATTGTCATTTGCAAAATCTTCAATAATTTTATCTGCTCTAAACCTTTCATGACATTCTTTGCAATCCATTAATGGATCAGAAAAACCACCCAGGTGTCCGGAAGCAACCCATGTCTGAGGATTCATCAAAATCGCACAGTCTACACCTACATTATATGGGTTCTCCATAATGAATTTCTGCCACCATGCTTTTTTTACATTATTTTTTAATTCTACACCAAGATTTCCATAATCCCATGTATTAGCAAGACCGCCATAGATATCCGAACCCGGATATACAAATCCTCTTGATTTTGCTAATGCAACAATTTTTTCCATTGTCTTTTCCATTTCATTCTCCTCCTGTTATTTGAAAACGATATATGATTTTCCATCACCAGATACCGTTGCCAATTTCTTATTACTTTCACATGTTACACCTTCACTTGCATACAAAATGGTGCCAAATGTCTTTAAATTGACATTTTCATTTAAAATTACGATATGTTTATCTCCCATTTCCATCAATTCATTTTTTGTGATGGAAGAATCATCCTTCATACTATTTAGCGTAACATCTAAATCATAACCAGCCTTTTGTGCCTGTTCAACAGTTCCAAAATATATTGGAGAACCATTTAAATCATAATATGCATCTGCATTTTTATATTCCATAACAACCTTAACTGTATTTCCATCAGATTCCGTATTTTTTATCTTAACTGCTTCTTTTGAAACGTTTTGGTTATATTCGTCAACCTCTGATTGATTCATATTCTTTAGTTCATCAACATCATAATAGTCCATGGGGAATTCTTCTATAACCGTTTGTATAATACTTCCATCTTTTTCAATTGCAATTGTTGTTGTATCGATAGCAGAAGCTTTTCCACAGCCAGTCACAAAAATTATTAAAAGGCAAATTGTTGCCAAAATACCTTCTATTCTTTTTATTACATCTGTTTTCTTTTTCATAATAGTACTTGCTGCTCCTTCTTCATGTCTCTGTTATTATACAGAAATATTGGCATATTTTCAACCAATATTATACAGTTTTGGTTCATCTATAGTATGCTAGTTAATATTGACAAACTTTTGAAAGAATAATCAATACATCTTTTTCTAATGGTTTCAGCAATTCTCCCTAATTCATCAAGTACATCCTCTGTAACACAGAATGTATATAGCTTTTCGATACTGCTCTCCTGTATATAGTCTAACGTATATATAGTTGATTCTAAGATATCAGTTTTATCTGTAATACCGGGAAACTCTCCATTTACCATTATTGATTTCAATTCATATATGTATCTGACAAGTCGATTATCAAGTGACTTAGAACATAACGCTTTTAGTGACTGAAAAAGAAGTTTTAACATTTCTCTCTCATCATTATTCTCTCTGGTATAATAGTCAGCTATCTCTAAAAAATACATTCCATAATAAGCACCCTCAAAATCGATTCTAAGTTCTTCAAAAAAATTATTAATATCAGTATCTGCAAGAGTATACGAATTTCTGCCTTCATACAACTTGAAAGTTCCAAAGCAAAATAAATTTGTAGTGGCTATAAAACGGCTGCTAGGTTTTCTTGCACCTTTCACGAATGCAGTAATCTTTCCTCTTTCTTTTGTTAAAATAACAAGGCGCCTATCGAATTCACCGATAGGCACTGTCTTTATAATCATTCCCATTATCTCTATAAATTCCTGCATAAGAATAATCTCCCGACTGTTCCGCTTTATTCCCCGTAACTTCTTTAAAAATCAAATAATCTTCCACTTTTCCACTATTTACAAATTGTTCCCAGTAACTTATGTTTTTCATCTTATACCCCCATTTCTGTAATTGTTGCTTACAAAAATAGGTTCTACAAATTTCGAAATTCTATGCATTATCCTTTGGATTATATCCAAAATTCTTTAGAAGGAAATCGCTATCTCTCCAGTCCTTCTTTACCTTCACCCACAACTGTAGAAACACCTTCATTTCAAGCATTTCTTCAATATCATATCGTGCCATGCTTCCAATTTTTTTAAGCATTGTACCTTGTTTTCCAATAATAATTCCTTTATGACTATCCTTTTCGCAAACAATGGTAGCATCAATTTTACATATTTTCTTTTCGAATTTCATACTATCTATAGCTACAGCTACACCATGGGGTATTTCATCATCAAGGCACTTTAATACCTTTTCCCTAATTAACTCTGCAACGATCTGACGTTCTGGCTGGTCCGTAACTGTATCTTCATCATAAAATGGAGCGCCATACGGCAGATACGTCATAATGCATTTTAGTAATACTTCAATATTATCGCCTTTTAAAGCACTAACAGGTATTATTTCTTTAAATTCATACTCTTTTTGGTACATATCAATAACTTTTAATACATCTTCTCTTTTAATTGTATCCGTCTTATTAATAACCAGTATAGTCGCTGTATTGTTCTTCTTTAACTCCTCAATAATATGCCTATCTCCAGCTCCGATATAGGTAGAAGGTTCTACTAACCAAAGAACAATATCCACATCTTTTAAAGAATGCCAAGTGACATTGACCATATAGTCGCCCAACTTATTCTTAGACGTATGGATTCCGGGAGTATCAACAAAAACAATTTGCCCTTCTTCAGATGTATAAACAGTCTGGATTTTATTTCTGGTTGTTTGGGGCTTATTAGAGGTAATTGCTATTTTCTGCCCTATAATTTGATTCATAAGAGTGGATTTACCAACATTAGGTCTACCTATGATAGCTGCAAATCCTGCTCGCTTTTGTGATTCCATTATATTCTCCGTTTCCTAATTTCATTTATTTTTTAGGCTTCTGTTCATATGGATATTCTTGAACTACCTCATCATTTTTTAAGGAACTATCTTGATTATTTACTATATTTACACTTTGTCTCTTTTTATTTCTTTCTTCTAACTTTTTCCTTGTATTCTTATCTGAAAATCTTATTATAAGAATTATTGCTATGATAACAATACCCCATATCAAAATATAAGGAATAAATATAATCAGGTTAATAAAAAATTCCCTGATACCAGATATAACATTTAATGTACTTCTTCGAAAACCAGTACTGATTCTATCGAATGCTGACTCTTCCACATCCGGTGTCAATTCTACTACTTCTGATATATTTATTACAACCGTACTGTAATCTACCTGATTATCATATGTACGTAATTGAGATTCCATACTTTCAATTTGATATCTTACTTCAGAAAGTCTGCTTTCAATTGTTATAATATCTTCCACATTTTCTGCTGTATTTAGAAGTTCTAATAGACGTGACTGCTCTTCTAATAGCATCTTTTTGTGGCTTTCCATATCAACATATGTAAGAGTAACATCCGCAACTGATTCTGAGCGATTGGTAATGTTTGCACTTTTTCCAACCTTATTAATAAATGCATCTAAAGAAGCAGCTGGAATTCTTGCTGTAATGGTGGCGTTCCTTTTATTATCAGAATACATTTCACCATTGTATACATTCATAGATTCTACATATCCACTAAGATTTTTAATCTCCTTATCAAGGTTGACCATTAATGCATCAAATTTCTGACTCTCCACATCAAGTGTAACATTCTTTATCAGTTTTCTATTTGTATTCGATGCATTTTCTGTCATTCCTGTATCGGATGCTGCAGTTGCTTCTGAAGTGTCATAAGCATTCAT
>CAZQTM010000176.1:0-4698 GCA_964595855.1 uncultured Lachnospiraceae bacterium
GTAATCTGGAGGGTAATCATCATTGTGACAGCTTTGGTGGTTGCCCTCTTTTTTTATCTTCGTGCATTTACTGTAGTATTTAGCGCTCACGTGTGAGTGCGTAGCCAGACATCGAAGATGGGTGTTCAAGGGGATTGGGGTATTCTCCCCAACGAGCAAGAAGGCACTTTGTCTGTCAAGTGCACTGCTCGCGGATTAGTAATATGGTAATGTGTTGGGCAAAATAACGCCCAAAAAGAATAATTGTGTTCAAAAATATGATTTTTAAATTGATAATGTGCGTGCTTTGGCTTATAATATAGAAAGTGTAGTTTTTGTGGATTTTCAGTAGAAGATGGAGATTAAAATGGAATATTTGTCGATTACACAGACTTCGGAAAAATGGGGATTGTCTAAGAGAAGAATTCAAGTACTTTGTCAAGATGGAAGATTATCTGGGGCAATGAAAGTGGGATCCTATTGGGCGATACCGGCAGATGCAGAGAAACCAAAAGATAAAAGAATTAAGTCAGGAAGATATTTGAAATCTTCCACTAATACAAGGTAGAAACGAGGGGGAAAAATGAGAAGTCCAAATTGGCAGGAAGGCGAAGTAATGCTTGCCTTAGATTTGTATTTAAATAAGGACCTAAAATGGTTATCAAGAATGTCAGATTCTACGTTCGAAATATATGCATTTAGTAAACTTCTAAACGGGCTTGACTATTATGAAGAGAAACCAGACAATTTTCGAACGACAGGTTCTATAAGAATGAAATTAGCAAATTTTATGGCATTGGATGATCGCTATCAAATGAATTCACTTGGTAATGTTGGTTCTTTGGATAAAGCAATTTGGGAAAAATATTCAGAGAATTTATCTTCGCTACATATAGAATGTATAGAAATTATTCGTGAGCACCTAAAGAAAAGTGATTTCGATACTGATAAATATTTAGAAATGTTGAAGCTAAAAGCAGAAAACGATTTTGATTCTGATTTCATAAATTTTGCAAAATATCTTAAGCGCGCATTAGCCTATTATGGAAAACTGGCAGAGCAACGATCGGATATTCAGTACTCTGATGAAGTGTTGGAGTGGTGTTTAAAAACTCAGAAAAGTTTACACTGGTTGGATGAAATGTCTATTGATAAAATCGAATTTGACGCGATGGACAAATATAAAGAACACGGTGGGATTAACTTAGCTCCTATTGGTAATACAAAGCAAAAGATAAATAGTAAAAATGAGGATGATACTGAAGAAAAAATCGGAAAGTTGGTTCAAAGAACATTTTCGGAACTAGTGGATCAAGATCGGATATCAGAAGAGATAGTATACAAATTACTAGATGCAAAATATTCAAAAAGCACGTTTGGGCTAAAACCTTCATTTCTGATTTGTGTTGATGTTGACCAATCAATAAAGAAACAGATTGTTGATGAGAATGGATATGCTAGATATTGGAATAAACCGGTGGTAATACATGGAAAAACATACTGTGTTTCAAAAGAATGGTATCCCAATCAAAGAGAAAAGTATTTACGATGGTTAGACAGTGTTAATGTTAAACCATTTTACATGATTAATTTATTAAAATTGAAGGAAGTTTTGGAATATATACAAAAAGTTGATGATAGAAAAATAAGTTTTACGAGAAAAGAAATTCATGATAAGTTTCCGGATTTAGAGATTGATGCGGTTATTTCAGAATTACTGGATAGAGGTATTCTTAGTGGATTTCAAGGTAGCACAAAGGAACTAGTTGTTGATGATTATGACGCATTATATAAAGTAATCAAGAAGCCTATAGATTACACAATGGAGTAGAATATGAAATTACAAGATATAGAGTGCCCTCCTTTTGCCCCGGTTCTAATGGAATCAACACGAGCCATAGGATATTCAATTGAATCTGCGGTTGCAGATGTGATAGACAATAGTGTCGCTGCAAAAGCAACTAATATAAGTATTTTTTTCAATTGCTTGCCTAAACCGTATATAGCAATTTGTGATGACGGTACGGGTATGAATAATGATCAAATTACAGAAGCAATGAGATATGGAACAGCGAGTCCCTCTGAAACTAGAAGAGATGACGACCTTGGACGTTATGGGCTTGGAATGAAAACAGCATCTCTTTCTCAATGTAGAAGTTTAACAGTTGCTTCAAAAATTGATAATCATGTAGTCGGACGCAGATGGGACTTAGACCATATTATCGAAACAAAAAAATGGAGCCTAGAACAACTTGATGAAAATGAAATAACAAATCTTGTAAATTCGGAAGAGTTATTTAAGCAGTCTTCTGGAACACTTGTTGTATGGCAAAATCTTGATAAAGTCAAATCTGGAAGTGTAACAATAGAGCAGGCTCTTGAGGATAGAATGCTTGAAGTGAAAAAACATCTTGAGCTTGTTTTCCATAGATATTTATCGGGAGATGGAGTTAAGAAAATAAAGATATTTATCAATGGAATACCGCTAATACCATTTGATCCATTTTATATATCTAAGAGTACAGTTGTAATGGATGATGAGAAAATTGATATACCAGGCAGAAAAGGAAAAGTGATTATTAGACCTTATTCGTTACCACATCCATCGAATATGACCAAAGAAGAACTAGAATTATATGGAGGAAAAGAAGGGTTAAGAAATCTGCAAGGTTTCTATATTTACAGGAATATGAGACTTATCACATGGGGTACATGGTTCAAATTGATTCGAATGGACGAGTTTACAAAACTTACAAGAGTGAGAGTAGACATTCCAAACTCGCTTGATGATTTATGGACACTTGATATCAAGAAATCAACGGCATATCCTCCAGAAATAGTAAAAACAAGATTAAAACAATTAGTGGGAACTATGTCAGCTGGAAGTAAAAGGACATGGACATTTAGACAAAAAAAAGAAGTTAGGGATGGAATTGTCCATGTATGGGACAAAGTTGAAACAAGAGAGGGTGTTAAGTACGTAGTAAATATGGAGCATCCTACATTAGAATTATTAGAAGAACAGCTGGAGCCAGAATCACGAAAACTCTTGCGACAGTATTTAGAAACTGTACAGAATAATTTACCTTTCAATAATCTTCATTTTGATATGCATTCAGATGTGAAAATAATACAAGATAAAGAAAAAGATGAATGTGACAGGGTTAAATTAATGGCACGGCAAATTATAAGACAGGCAATTAAAGATGATCATCTTGACTATACAATGAAGAATTTTGAAATAATCGAGCCTTTTCTAAATTATATGGATGAAATAAATGCTATTTACAAGGAGGAGAAAATTAATGGCTGATCTTACTATTTGTGAGAACATGACCCGTATGATAATTAAATCTAAAATTGGAGATACAAATCCGAATGAGGATGATATTCGAAACGCAATAGAGGATGTTTCAAAAGTTATGCCAATGGAACAGAATGAGAAGGATTATGTTGAAAAACAACTTCAAGCAAGTTATAAAGTACGGATGGATTTGGGAAATAGTGTAGTTAATGAGGTTACGTATCATCCATGGGTATCTAGTAGAAAAGCAGAAATAGAATTTTACTATTGGAATAGATATTGCAAATATTTAGAGGTGGATCAAGGATGGAAAACAGATGTTATTGATACACTTGGACAAGTTAGCGACGATATTCTTGATTTGTGTGGAAATCCAGCGGAAATAGGAAGATGGAAGCGAAAAGGTCTAGTGCTAGGAGATATTCAATCGGGAAAAACATCCAATTATTTAGCGCTATGTAACAAGGCTGCAGACGCTGGATATAAAATTATTATTTTATTAACGGGTACAATCGAGGGATTAAGAAAACAAACTCAAGAACGAGTTGACGCAGGATTTGTTGGTTTAAACAGCCGAAATGTGTTAAAGAAGAATCCGGAAAAGAAATATATCGGAGTAGGTAATATAGATAGTAACAGGACAGCATATCAGTTTACCGATGTATTATCGGATTTTAATTCTGCAAAACTACAGTCACTAAACTTTACTATTAAAGGATTACAGGAACCAGTCATTTTAGTCCTTAAGAAAAACAAAAGTGTATTGGAAAATCTTGCGACTTGGCTGAGTACAAGAAACACGGATCATATTGGAGATAAAATAGATTTGCCATTAATGCTTATAGATGATGAAGCTGATAATGCTTCTGTAAATACCAATAAGCCTGAAAAGGCGCCTACCACGATAAATAGAGCAATTTGTGAAGTGTTAAAGCTATTTGATCGCTCAACATATGTGGCAGTTACTGCGACACCATTCGCTAATATTTTTATTGATCCAGACTTGGATAAAGGATCAGATGAATTTAATTTGTTCCCTAGTGACTTTATTTATGCATTATCGGCACCGACTCATTATATTGGTGCACGAAAAATATTTAGTGAAGATGGTGAATACAGAGATGCATTAGAAGAGATTGATGATGTTGACATAGATATTAACAATGGCACGTATGTTTTTCGTTCAAAAGCAAAATCAGGACATGTTGTTCCGTACTTGCCTAATAGTTTGACACGGGCCATAAAATATTTCCTATTAATTAACGCAGCTCGTGATTTGGGCGGAAATAAAAAAAGTCATCGATCAATGATTATAAATGTAAGTCAATTTGTTAATGTTCAAAATCAAGTATTTGATAAAGTTAATGAGTATCTTATGAAATGTCAAGCAAAGATACAATCATATAGTAAATTAT
>CAZQTM010000177.1:0-4696 GCA_964595855.1 uncultured Lachnospiraceae bacterium
TTAATAAAAAAATAAATTATACAAAGATGTTGCTTTTCATAACTGGAATTTTTCGTTCCTGCGCCAAATACATAGCATAACCACCTGCTCCATAATAAGCATCACAACAATCTATAGCTTTAGATGCTTCATCCATTGGAACTATCTCCCCAAGATTTAAGTCGATAAAGTTTTCTATGTTTTGCATAATACGATTATAATATAAAGGGCAAATTGTTTTTACTATATTCTCAAAGTCATCTTCTATTATCCAATATATCCAAATTTCATCTTTTTTTCTTAAAAAATTGTCTAGGCATTTCATCAATTTTGTTATAGCCAACTCCTCATATGTATAAATTTCGGAAATAGAAAAATAAAATGTCAACCGTTTCTTGTTAGCTAAATGTGGAGTATACTCAATTTTTTCTAAACATTGTACATCTTTAACCTCTTTTGAAAAACTAATATATCTTTTATTTGTATACGCTAAATTTTCAAATAATATATTTCTATGAATACTAACCCTTCTATTCTCAGGAGGTAGCAAAGTATAATCACCATAATGAATATTCAAATATTCATCATATCCCGCTGGTCCCCAAAAATTTTCCCCTTCGAAATTAAGAGGTATCCGTTGATCCCATATTCTTTTTGGAAACACCCTTGGTATACCTGGTTTATCCGCAACAGTAAATACATACTTTGCCTCATCAAATGGATATCTTACTAATGCATCTAAAACCCATTTCTTTTGCTCATTTCTAAGTTTAATAATTTCTGAATTTGCATTCGGAAACTCTACAACTAAGTTGTCATAATCCCACCCATGCTTCATTACTTCTTCATAAAATTCCATCGCTTGTTTTTTATCACCAGGTAAGCCACCTAGGGGAAAAATATCGATAACCATGCCACCTAACAATTCAATCGGAATATCCCATTGATGTAGTATTGTCTCACGATCTTCTATTTTAGCAATAAAATGTCTACAAGGATCATCATAGGCTGAATAATATACTCCGTATCTTCCATTTTCTTGCTTTATTAATTCAAGAAGCTTATTCATATCACAAACAGGCATAGATAAATCTACATCATCATCCCATGGAATATATCCTCTATGTCGAACTGCCCCTATCAAAGTCCCATAATTAAGGTAACACCTTAAATTATTTTCTTCACAAATTCTAAATACATATTTTAGTGCTTCAATCTGCCTGTATTTTTCCTGTTCCCAGGTAAGAATTGCTCCTGCATCTTTGTAAACTACAGTCTTCATAATTTCTTCTGTTTTCCAAAAACCACCCATTACAAAAATATCTTTTCCTTCAGAATATCCCATTTTTTTTAATTGCTGTATCATTTCAGCTTCGAATTTTGAATACAACAAGAAAACATATTCCTCCCGAAAATTACTAGGCAATGTTTCAGGTTTATAAGCAACAAGGCGTTTTTCACCAATCATATGATGGAAATTCGGTTCTACGCTTGGATTGTTAAACACTTTTAGAGCAGCACTATTATTGTCTACAAAAGCAAATACTTCAATCCCCTTCTCTTGTAGATATTGCTTCGCTGCAAATGCAGAAGCATTTAATCCAAACAGTATTATTTTTTTCTCTTTAAGAACGCAACGATTGAAAATTTCATCAATTGCTGCAAATAATATATGTGTCATATATACACTTTTCATTTTTCCACATTCACCATCATAATCTTAGTATAATCATCTTTTTTTCTTGTCAGAATCTCAAACCCTTTATATAAATCTTCAAACTCAAACTTATGTGTAATTAAACTTTCAGGTCTCAATCTCTTTTCCTCCATACATCGAAGAACATAATGCCAGTCATCTTCTGCAGCGTCTGCTTCCCATTCACCTAAAAACGAAGAATTCCATGTTCCAGTAATTACCAATTGACGTCTAAGTATCTTCCAATATATATTTTTGTCTAACAAAATATCAGTATATGGATTTCCTACTAAACATACTTGCCCATTGGCTGCTGCCAAATCTAACGCCAATGCTACCGTTTCATTCTTCCCAACGCACTCGAAAAATATATCTGGTCCTCTCCCGTTCGTCATACGATCAACAAATTCCCTCACATCATCGGTCTTAGAATCACAATAATTCTTTTCAGAAACCCCTATTGAAATCACAGATACTCTCTGTGCGTCTTTTGAACCTATCACATACACATTCTCTATACCTCTGTGAAGTAGAAACATAACGAGCAGCTGACCAATAGTACCCAATCCACAAACAAAAACTGTAGATTTTTCAGAAATATTAATTCTTCTCATCGCATGGACAGCAACTGCCATTGGTTCTAACATAGCAGCTTGTTCGTAACTTACATAATCTGGTAACGGGATGAGATTCCATTCCGGCACTACCGTATATTCTGCAAACCCACCATTTTGTCTAGACCCAAGATAGCTGTAATGAGAGCACATTTCATATTTTCTGGCCTTGCACGCTGAACACTCCCTACAAGGAATCAAAGGAAATATTCCCACCCTCTTATCTATCCAATAATCAGAGACCTTTGTTCCTATCTCAACTACCTGACCAGCAAATTCATGACCAAGAATGAGGGGCATCTTGTGCGCTCCGGTCACATTTACTCTCTGAACATCTGATCCACAAATCCCCGCAGCCCTTACAGCAACTAGTACGTCATTCTCCTGCAAAATAGGTTTTTCAACGTCCTTCTTTAGCTTCAGTTTATCAATATCTTCCAATATCCACGCCTTCATACATTAACGCTCCTGTAAATAATTGTTTCAAATCTTTCAAGATCTGCACGTGTGGTTATTTTAAAATTACTTTCACTTCCTTGAACCATTACAATGTCCATCCCTGCCATAACAGCCGGCTCTGTAGATCCATTTATTTTCAGTATAACGGAGTCAGTCGATATCTCACCTATTTCCACGCCATCACTCTTGTTTCGATTAATTAATCTTTCATTCGCCTTCAAGTATTTATCCAAATCAAATAATTCAGGAGCCTGTCCAGAAAACACTTGCTCACGTGGAAGCAACTTAGTTACTGACTTTCCATCAGTACTTAAATATACTGTGTCTTTCATAGGCAGTACAGGAATTACACCATCATGTCCCTTAAGCCCATCTACACAATTCTTAATATCTACAGATGTAAGCAGCGGTCTCACTGCGTCATGTATAAAAACATATTCTGTATCAGAAAGTGTCTTTTTAATATCAAGTATACCATTATAGATAGAAAGCTGTCTATTTAATCCAGGCTGAGAAAAACCCTTGAATTTTCCTTCCAACTTTGAATCCTTTAAAAACTTCATAATTCTCTCATGCCATTCCTTCTCAGCAACTATCCATATTGCATTAATCTCGTCACTTCGTGATAAGGTTGCGATACTGTAGGAAATAATCGGAATACCTCCAACCTTGATATATTGTTTTGGAATATCACTCCCTAACCTACTTCCATGTCCACCAGATAGAACTAACGCTACTACCATATTTTAACCTCAATATTCTCTTTATATTTATCAATTTTTAGAATTTATCTTCTCTTATACTATTCAGAATCTCTCTATAAGGTCGATCTTTTCCAAAAAGTACTGTTGTTCCAAGCACAAATCCATCCACCCCTTTTGGCGCATATTCCATGATTTTCTCTGCACTACAAGCACCATCCCAATATAATTCAAATTCCATGTCTTCCTTCAGAGAAAGTAATTTAGAAATCTTTTCTCCAACATAGGGAAGAAATATTTGTCCTGCATGACCAGGATTCACCGACATTATAAGTACTTTCTTTACAATACGTAACAATTCCATTATATTTTCTACAGATGTACCAGGATTAATGGCAATGCCAGGTATCATGTTCGCTTCAATAATTGCCTGTAATGTAGTTGATGGATGATACTCTGCCTCTGGATGAATATACACAGTATCTCCTTTTCGAAGATTTTTCAAAAATAAATCAATATGATTACTTGGGTGTTCAATCATAAGATGAACATCTAATGGCTTTGTGGTTGCACTAGCTATATATTGCATATCATTTAACGACATAGAAAAGTTAGGTACAAATATTCCATCCATAATATCAATATGGAATGAATCAATATTTCCATCCTCTAAATCGCTAATTTCTTTTTGTAAATTACCATAATTTGCACACATCATTGAAGCAGTCAATTTAACATTCATATTCCCATTATCCTTTCAAAATAATCTTACATATTCTTAATTTCAAAAAAGACTCATATCCTGATAAACAATCTAGCAAAAATTTATTATTGCTATAAGAAAATAATTTCTATAATGCAAGATTATTTTCTACGCAATTACACTTACTACTTATCTCTGCTAAAAAATAATATTTTATTTTTCATACCTTTTTCAATTAAACTATCCTTTATTTGCTTGCATAATTGTTCATCGAGAATAGCTATAAATACAAGATCGTATTGATTTTGCTTATCGAGCATCTCATTTATTGATGTAACTGGAAGCCCTTTTTCCAAATACACCAGATAATTTTTATCTGACCACATTGATACACTTTGCTCATATTGATTATAAAGAGCTTGCCCAAATCCTCCAGCTCCATACAACGCTATACGTTTACTAGCATTCGAAAATTCTTGGGTCAATCATTTTTTTCGTGGGATTGCCACCACGTAATGTATTGATTAGTTACGCCACCCTTGAC
>CAZQTM010000178.1:0-4669 GCA_964595855.1 uncultured Lachnospiraceae bacterium
ACACCCTTTTCATTTTTCACACCAAGAATTCTTTGTTTTAGTGTTTCTTCAATCACCATTGCAAGGTCTGAGCGAAGCTGTCCATCTTCTACTTCTCCAAGATACATAAATACCGTTACAAAAGGAGCCTGTCCATTTGTTGTCATCAAAGTGGTAACCTGGTATTGAATGATTTGTACACCCTGACGCACCTCATCCTTAACACGTTCTTCTGCAATCTGATTGACAACTGCAGTCGTTGGCTGCATACCAGCCTTCTCAAGTTCACGGCATACATCTCTTCTGAATTTTTCACGGCTTACCTGCACAAAAGGTGCCAAATGAGAGAGTGAAATACTCTGTCCACCATATTGGGAGCTTGCTATCTGTGCGATGGCCTGTGTCGCGATATTACACGCAGTTGAGAAACTCTTTGGTCTCTCAATCATAGTCTCACTAATTACAGTGCCGTTTTGTAACATATCATCTAAGTTAACCAAGCAGCAGTTATGCATATGTTGTGCAAAATAATCTGCATCATGAAAATGTATCATTCCCTTTTCATGTGCCTCCACAATATCCTGTGGAAGTAAAAAACGCTTGGTAATATCTTTACTGACTTCACCAGCCATATAATCTCTTTGTACACTATTAACAATGGGGTTTTTATTCGAATTTTCCTGTTTTACTTCTTCATTGTTACATTCAAGTAGACTTAAAATCTGTTCATCTGTTGAATTGGATTTACGTACCATTGCTCTCTTATAACGATATGTGATATAGTTACGAGCAACATTAAAAGCATGTTGTCCCATAATATGATTCTCCACCATATCCTGTACTTCTTCTACACTTGGAGAATGCATTAACCCATCACATTCTTTTATTACTTCATCCACAATCAGACGTATGACTTCATCTGTCATTCTCTCAGATTCTGGAACACTATTATTGGCCTTGATAATTGCGGCCTCAATCTTTTTCTGATCAAAGTTGTCTTCAACGCCACTTCTTCTGATAATTTTCAAGTAAAAACGCCCTTCTTTCAATATATTAATAAAATGCAGTAGACAAACCTATTATTTGTAAAAAGCTGATCTACTATTTATCTAATATTATTATACTACATCTTGTGTTAAATTCAATATTGATTAGCTTATTTAGTATATTTAATTGTGGTAATACGTTTGCTGTGAATTTCAGAAGTAGTTAATCTTTAGTAAATAGTGAAACGCAAGCTGAAGGGTGGAATGATCAGCTTGCGTTTCACTATTTTGGATAATTTCTTATGTTAATATTTTATTTGTCCAAAAGATTGAGTTAAATTTAGCATATACGGATGTTTGGACAATTCTATTACTTATCTTGCGTATACTATCCATGATTAACTCAAATCACGGACAATTTTTAACCGAAAGTCAATAAATTGACCAAAAAGCTTAATTTTCCAACAAACAAATAAGAAAGCTAACAATATTGGATAATTATAGAAGAAGTTTATTATAATTGACCAATTCAACAACTTAAAGCCACTATTTAGCTGTCTTTATTTAGCAGTTCTTATAGACTTTCTGGCAATAAAAATCCCTCCAAGGTAGATATAGATTATTTTCCTTACCTACTTAGAGGGATTTTTCTATTGATTTTTTTTCAAAAAGGCATTACTATTCTCTTTCAACTACAGCAGCACAGCCCATACCGCCGCCAACACAGAGTGTTGCAAGACCTTTCTTTGCATCTCTTCTTGCCATTTCATAAAGTAAGGTAACAAGAATACGACATCCTGAACATCCAACGGGGTGACCTAATGCTACTGCACCACCATTTACATTTAAAATATCTTTGTTAAAACCTAAATCATGTGCAACTGCTACTGACTGCGCTGCAAAAGCTTCGTTTGCTTCAATCAGGTCAAAATCAGATACTTCCATACCTGTCTTTTTCAGGACCTTTCTTGTTGCAGCAACTGGTCCAATTCCCATAATGGAAGGTTCCACACCTGCAAGTTCACCTGCTATCCATGTTGCCATAGGTTTAATACCAAGTTCTTTGGCTTTTTCCTCACTCATAACAATAATTGCTGCAGCACCATCATTGATTCCCGAAGAATTTCCTGCAGTTACCTTACCGCCTTCTTTAAATGCCGGTTTTAATTTAGAAAGTCCTTCTGCAGTAATTCCTGCACGTGGTCCTTCATCTGTATCTACTATAACGGTACCCTTTTTTGTCTGAATCTCTACAGGAACAATTTCCTCTTTAAACTTACCCTCTGCACATGCTTTTTCACATTTCTGCTGACTTTGTGCTGCGAATTCATCCAGTTGTTCTCTGGTAAGTCCCCACTGATCACAGATATTTTCGGATGTAATACCCATATGATATCCGCCAAATGCATCGGTAAGTGCATCTCTCAATAACGTATCAACTAACGTTGCATTTCCCATACGATAGCCGTAACGTCCTTTTTCAAGAGCATAAGGAGCCATACTCATATTTTCCATTCCACCTGCAACAATTATGTCCGCATCACCCATTGAGATTAATTTTGCTGCTAAGTTAACACAATGCAATCCTGAACCACATAATACATTGATTGTGGTTGCCGGAACTTCTACCGGTATTCCTGCATTAACAGCTGCCTGTCTTGCAGGATTCTGTCCCTGTGCCGCCTGTATTACACAGCCCATATATACTTCATCAACCTGCTCCGGTTTTATGTTTGCTCTTTTTAATGCTTCTTTTATAACGATTGTTCCCAGTTTAGATGCAGAAACACTACTAAGTTCTCCTCCCATAATTCCAATTGCTGTTCTGCAACCACCAACTAATACTACTTTTCTTGCCATGACTTTTCCTCCGTTCTCAAACTATGTATTTATCTTACATATGTTATTCCCTTTTGGAAAATTTTTCAACTTTTATTCACGGTTCTTCAATAAGACTGATGGAGAGATATGTTTTATTTTTCTTACTAATAAATAGCTAATTCCGTAGTAAACAATCATGATTCCAACAAAAATTCCAACATAATAGTACCATGGGTACTGTAGATTCATACCACAAGCGGCATTTGCTATCAGCCAGGGATATATCATATCTAACAGTTTTTTTGATAGTGGCATCCCTATTATTGCTCCTAATGCAACAATATAGGTATTACCATTCAAATAAAGCTTTCGAATTTCACTCGTACGGTATCCAAATATTTTAATCAGGGAAATTCCGGTTCCAGCTCTATCTATCATTACATTAAGCATCAGATACATAACCACGCTGAACATAATAATAGATACAAATGTCAATGTAAATATAAGGGGCATCATTAATTTTGTAAAAATTTCCGAAGCACGCCACATATCTTTTTTTGATGTAACTGAATATAATCTGCCCTCCTCAATATCTAATAATTTATCTGTGAAAAGAACATTATAATAACCATCTTCCTGCCCAAAAAGTTCCCGCATACTATCAATATCCATAAATACCATAAGACTTGCTGAATAATCGCATATATCCTCTATTGTAAATGCATAGTCCAGTCCATTTGCACTGTCAGCAAGAATGATTTTATCTCCTACCTTCAAATTGTATTTTTGTTGTACTGACTTTGATATAACAATTTTATTCTTTCCCTTCTTTACCTGTACATCAAAATAAGGATTGTTATCATCAACGCCTAAGACTGTAATATCTAACGTAAATCCGTAATTTGTTTTTGAAAGTGATTCGCAATAGCAGGCTTCTGCATCTTTTGGTATTTCCTTTTCCGGATATTTTAATGAATACATATATTCATATCTGGTATCTGATTTGGTATCTTGCTCAACATTCTCACACAGAACATAACAATTTAATCCAATCATAAAGATCATAAGTGCAATCGTCATTCCTATCACAACAGTAAATCCAGTCCTTATTTCCCTGACCATCTGACGTACTTGAAAACTGTGTAAGAAGTTGAGGTTCTTTACTTTTATATTTTTATAGACCTCTTTTTGTTCATTTCTTAATAAAGACAGAGCAGTCCGTGATAAACGTTTTCGAATCACCAGATAATTAACAACTACTGCAATAAATGGAGGCATAATAAGAGAATATGCTATCAGGTATCCCGGATAGATTGGTTGAAGCTTCGGAATAGAAAAATACTGATAGGTATCCTTCATCTGATTTTCGATTCCCATCTTACTAAAAGCTATCAGTGTACCAACTACTCCACCAATAAAACAGATTATCGTAGGCAACGTAATATAATGAACAATTAAATCCTTTCTCTTAACTCCAAGTGCGTATAATGCCCCAATCACACTACTCTCCTGTTGAATCTGATGGATTACAAATACCGATAGGACATAAGTAAAAAGTACCATAACAATGATTCCTGCCATCATTCCTATCTGCTTATTCATCAGTGTATCACCAGCAGCACCACCTATCCTTGGATTATCGCAAGCTTTTATAAAGGAAATCAGATTATCCATATCTACCTTGAAATAGGTATCCATAAGTTCATCTGATTCTGTCCTTAAATCACGCACTCCCTCACTTAGTTCCTTCGTACCTTCATGTAGTTCACCTGTACTGTCTTTTAATTCCTGGGTTCCATCGTGTAATGTTTCACTGCCATTATAAAGTTTCTTCGTATTTTTATATAGCTGCTGTGATCCATCTGTGAGTTCACCATAACCAT
>CAZQTM010000179.1:0-4598 GCA_964595855.1 uncultured Lachnospiraceae bacterium
TTAAATCATCCTGAACCCAGGCCATCTGACTTCCATATGTAGAAAATATGAAATCTTTTTTCTTGAAATTATAAATCATAAGATAATTGGTATCTTCGTTTACCCTGCACATAATTGCAATATTTGTCTTCGTAATAGGTAGTAATTCAACTACTGATATAATATCAGGATTAAATTGTTTTAAGTCAATCTCTCGTGAATCCGCATGTAGAATAAACTTATCACAATAATATTCATGGTTTTTTTGTGTAAAAATAAAATAGAAAATTAACCATATCAGAACAATCATTATTATGATAATTATAAGAACTAGTTTTTTACTTACCTTATTTTTTCCCATTGTTTTTAAGAAGTTTTTATTCCTTCTCCTCCTTAATCCGATTATACTTCCACTTAAAGACCGCTGTTCCTATAATAACAAAATATCCCATAATACTAAAAATATCCGGCACTTCATATAAGAAAAAGAATCCTAACAAAGCTGCAAAAAGCACCTGTGTATAATCAAATACGGATATCTCTCTAGCAGGAGCCTTTGTGTATGCTGCCGTAATACAAAATTGTCCTCCTGTAGCTGAAATACCTGCTAACATTAAATACCCTAATTGAAGTAGCGTCATAGGTTTATACTGAAATACTAGAAATGGGAATATTGTAATACAGGAAAAAGCTGCAAAACAAAAGACTATGACTGTTCCTTTTTGCCCCAGTATACCCATTTTTCTTACATACGTATAAGCAACTCCTGCTCCAAGTCCACCTAGCACACCAATCATTGCATACAAAAACGAGAAATTAAAGGATGGCTTTATGATAAGCAGGGCACCGGAAAATGCAATGATAACAGAACCCCATTCAATAACCTTTACTTTCTCATTAAGAACGACTAACGACATAATAATAGCAAAAAAGGGGGATAACTTATTTAGCATGTTTGCATCTGCAATATTCATGTGATCAATAGCATAAAAATTACAGATTAATCCTGCTGTTCCACACGCACACCTCATAAACATTGGAATTTTGCAGTTTTTATTAATATTGAATCCTTCTCCATTTTTTAATAACATGACAAAAGCAACTAGCAATGCAACTGCATTTCTGAAAAATGCCTTTTGTATAGTTGGTAAATCTCCTGATAACTTAACGAAAAATGTCATCAGGGAAAAGAAAAAGCCTGCACATATGATTAGAATTATCCCTACATTTTTTTGTTTCAATTTTTATCTCTCTTCTTAGTATTTCGACATATTTCTGTGTAACATATTATTATATTACTTCATATACTATATTAGAACATCTAAATGTTCTATGGAACAGATATATGTTCTTTTTCATATAATCCTACCACAACCAAATGCAATTTGCACACTTGCTGTTATCACAAATGATAATCAGATAAAACCGGACGTAAATAGCGTCCGGTTTTCCATATATATTATCTATGACTATAAATTAAGATAATAAAACAATTCCTCTGGTTCATCAATAATCCCCAGCGGAGAAAATTTATTTAATATTTCTTTACTTCGAAATCCCCAACTGACTAATATACAATTGAGTGATGACCTTTTCGCGGTTTCAAAATCTATCTCTGAATCACCAACATATAATGCTTTCGTAATATCTGTGTTTAATTCATTCAACACCTGCAAAACGGAATCCGGATTGGGTTTTCTTCTTATTCCTTCACGTTCCCCAACACAATAGTCAAATATTTTGTCAAAATGTAATTCTGCTAATTCATTAACTGCTCCATCTGCCTTATTTGATACAATTGCCATTTTATATCCTTTTTCTTTTAACTGTCTGAGTAACTTTAAAATACCGGGATAAGGTTTAGTTTTAATATTACAATGAGCAAGATAGTAATCCTTAAATTCTCCAAACATCTTATCAAAATGCTCTTGGTTAACAGAATATGGTAACGCTCTCTCCATCAGTAATTTTAATCCATTGCCAACAAAATTCCTAATTTCATCCATATTTCTTTCGGGATACCCATATTTTTGCAGTATATCATTTACTGCATCCTTCAAATCGTCCAATGTATTTAGTAAAGTGCCATCCAAGTCAAAAATTATTGTCTGATACATGTTTCCTCCATTAAATATTCTTATAATGTTTAGTAATTTCACTTAATTGCTTAAGGTATTCTTCTCTATATTCTATTGGTTCCTCTATCGTTGCATGTCTCCCAAATCCCATGATCCAACTGAATACTGATTCCTTATCAGACCATCTTACATTCATTTTTAATCTTCCATCTTTTAGTGTCTCATAACTATTCACACCAAATGATTCTATCAGTCGCCATTTCATTGAGGCGTCAAACGTAACGGTAATCTGTATATCTGATTCATCATTGATGTTTGGTAAATACTCTGGTATCTCCCTTTGTTTTACATTTTCTTCTTTGATTCTTAAGTCCTCTAATCTATTTAATTTAAACAACCTGAAATCATTCCTTAAAAGACAATATCCCCACACATACCAGGATGACCATTGAAAAATTAACAATTTCGGTTCAATTTCTCTTTTCGTTTCTCCATTTTGTGAATAATATTGAAAACCAATTACCTTATTCTGGTTAATTGCTTCTTGTATTATCCTTATTTTTTTCGAGATTTCTTTTCTAAAACCGCTGGATAGATCTATGTATATATGGTTGTCTGATGTAAGAATATTATCATTACCACCTGTTAATTTATCCATCAGTTGCTGATATCTTCTATCTTCCGAAACACTGTCAAGGCTTTTTAACCCCAATAATATTGTTTGCATATCGGATGATGTTAACAGTGTTTTATCTATTTTATATTCTTGCATAATAGAAATTCCACCATTTTTCCCTTGTTCCGTCATTAATGGAATTCCAGCCTTACATAGATTCTCAACATCCCTATTAATTGTCCTTCTTGATACTTCAAATTTATCTGCCAAATAAGGCGCCGTTACTTTATCCTTTTGCAGTAAGATAGAAAGAATACCAATTAATCGATCAATTTTCATCATTCACCCCATCTGATTTTATATTTATTACTATAATACCATAAGAAGGGAAAAAGGATGTAATACATATTTTCCTTTTTCCCTTCCTTGTTAATTACGTCCTTTTATTCTTTTCATCAATGGAATAATAGTTGCTATAATTAAAACAATCAAAAGTATAAATGCCATCATATTAGATGTTTGGAATCCCATTGGCTCTGGAATATTGATAACACCAAGTACATGAAGAATGATTCCTACCAGTCCTAAAATTGAACCTCCTGCTACAAGTCCTGATGATAAACTGATACCATTACTGACTCTCATATCCTTTTCCTCTTCTGAATGAGCAGTTTTCTCAATTAATATACGAATCAATGCTCCAATAAGAATAATGGATGTAGTGGAAATTGGAAGGTAAAATCCGATTGCTATTGTCATAATTGGTAATTTCATTAAGAAAAATACCACTCCCATTATGACACCTACAATAATCATGTGCCACGGTAGTTCACCTGAAATAATTCCAGTGGTCAGGGTAGATATCAAATTTGCCTGTGGAAGAGCAAATGGGACATTTTCTCCTGTCATGGATAACTTATCAGATAACAGTAAAATCACTCCAATTACTACTGTTACGCCGATTACAGCCGATACGACAAAGAATTTATCCATCTCGCTCTTCTCACCGCCTAAGATAAACGTTACTTTTTGAGATTGGCAATAACCACCGGCTGTAGATATTGCTACTATGATAAAGGTACCAAATAGTAATAATGCTTTATTATCTTGTGCGCTGCTCCAACCCATAGAAACAAATAGTAACGTGACAATTACCAGTGATGCTATTGTCATACCAGAAACAGGTAAATTTGAAGTACCAATTGTTCCTGTCAGACGACCTGAAACAATAACAAAGAGTAGGGACAAAATAAATGATAAGATAGAAACAAGAATGGCCATCAGAATGTTTCCATTTGAACTAATAAATCCTCCAATAAATCCCACAATAATACCGGTAAGAAGAACAAAATTATTTGATGAAGAAGATTTATTATCCTTTTTGGCATTCAGCGTATCCTTAATGGAAGTAATAATCGTTGGAATTAATTTAATAGCACCTATAATACCTCCTGATAACATCATGCCGGCACCAATATATTTCACATAGCTTCCAGCAATATGATTTACCTGCATAGTATTCATAAATACTTCCTGATTATTCCATAAAACTTCTCCCTCCTTTGCAAGTTCTGAAAAATACCCTATTAATGGGAGAATGGCAAAATTCGCCAAAATGGAACCAGCAAACATTGTCAGAGATACTTCAAGTCCAACGATAAATCCAATTCCTAATAAAAGTGGATTTACCTCAAGTTCAAATTTCCATTTATAAAATTTCTCATTCACAAAACTAATAACTGTATTAAAAAGGTTTAAAAAGGAACCCGAAATTAAAGTGATGATTCCTCCTATTGCAAAACCAATCCCCATATATTTCATGGAGTCTCCTGCACCCTCCGATGCAACAAGGGTTTCTGAAATAGCTAAGGACTCCGGATATGTCAGATTTCCATGCTCCTGAACTATCAGATAGTTATAAACAA
>CAZQTM010000180.1:0-1227 GCA_964595855.1 uncultured Lachnospiraceae bacterium
TCCTTCAGTTGGATTATTCTGTCTAATAACATAAGGGATGCCCGATTTCAATTTTTCTTCTACTTCTTCTTTTGCTAGATGAAGGCAATGTTTGTCATAGACATTAATTTCTTTACCTTCTACAATCCGATTAAGGGTAGCCAAACGCTCTTTATCACAAAAACAGTAATATGCTTCACCCTTGTCTATTAGTTTCTTTGCATACTCTAGGTAGATACCTTGCTTTTGTCTCTCGCTTTGTACATAGGGACCAAATCCCTTATCTTTATCTGGCCCTTCATCATGTATCAGACCAGTTTTCTCTAAGGTTCTGTATATAATTTCAACAGCACCATCGACATATCTCTCTTGATCTGTATCCTCAATTCTTAAAATGAAATCCCCACCCTCATGCTTGGTAATAAGATATGCATATAATGCAGTCCTTAAATTTCCTACATGCATCCGTCCTGTTGGACTTGGTGCAAAACGGGTTCTTACTTTGTTCATGAAACATTCCTCCGTTTATTCTGCCAATAAAAACTATTCTTTATTGGGTATCTTTTGTTTTGCTTTATTCTTAAAATCATTAACCTGTTTTTGAGCTATAGGAATTGGAATATTTGTACCGGCACCAGCTATACATCCTCCTGGACAAGCCATTCCTTCAATTAAACATCCATTCTTCTTTCCAGCTTTTGCAAGCATTAAAACCTTCTTACATTCGGCTAAACTTTCTGCATGTTCAATATTTACTTCCACATCAGGGTAATACTCTCTAATGCAGTCCTCAATTGCGCTTGCAACACCTCCAGCAACACCATATCCTCTACCGGCTCCAGTTGCATCATTCATTTCAGTTTCATTATTTATATTGTCAAGTACAATTTCTCTTGCTTCAAACATACCTACAAGCTCTTCAAAAGTGATTACAAAATCTACATCAGAACGAACTGTTTTTCTGGAAGCCTCCAACTTTTTAGAAGCACATGGGCCAATAAATACAACCAGTGCATCTGAATAATCTTCTTTTATCTTTCTTGCTGTTGCTACCATTGGTGTTAATGAATTTGATATATTATCAATTGTCTCTGGAAAGAACTTTTTAGCTAACATAGACCATGAAGGACAACAGGATGTCAATAAAAATGGTAATTCACCTGTGCTTACTTCCTCCACATAGTGTTGTGCTTCTTCCATTGCACCCATGTCAGCCCCAATGGCAGTCTCATAGACATCATAGAATCC
>CAZQTM010000180.1:1327-3061 GCA_964595855.1 uncultured Lachnospiraceae bacterium
ACACCACATGCTAATGCACATGGTCTTACCTGATGAGAAATGGCATCATAAGGACAAATTGCTTTACATTTTCCACATTTAATACATTTCTCCTGATCAATCAAAGATTTACCATTCACCATGGAAATAGCATCTCTTGGGCAGACTTCTTTACAGGGATGAGCAACACATCCCATACATTTATTGGTTACTTCATAACAATTTGTAGGACAGGAATTACATGCAGATGGAATCACCTGCATAAGCGGAGGTTCATAATACTTTTCTGTGATATTACTTTCTTCAAGTCCTTGTGTCAAATGTATGGGGATATTCTCTGGACGTAAGGATAATCCCATTGCTAATCGAATTCTTTCTCTGACAATAGCTCTTTCACGATATATATTTTCCCGATATTCTGGTCCATCGTAATCTACAATTTTATATGGTAACGCCTCCATATCATCCTTTAAATTTTGAGAATGATAAGCAAGATTTGCGACTTCCATAAAAATCCTTTTTCGCATTCTGCGTACTTGTGTATCGATACCGCGCATGTCATCCTCCATTAATTAATTTATCTTTCATCGCCCAGGAAGAAGAGGGCAATGGTACCTGGACCGGAATGTGCTCCAATTGTTGGACCAACGTAATTGATTAAAAAGCTGTCTATTTTCAAACGCTCTTTCACTTCTTCTGCAACAAACTCTGCATCCTCAAGTGAATCTCCGTGACTAATAAACACAATATCATTCTTTGTCCGGTAACTTCCTATTTTCTTTTCCATATAGTCCACTAAGGAACGTAATGACTTTTTTCTACCTCTGACGGTATACATATTAATTAAGTGACCATCATTATCAACATGCATAACCGGCTTTATATTAATCATTGTACCCACAATTGCTGTTGTTTTGCTTACACGTCCACCTCGGTATAAATGGAATAAATCATCTACAGTAAAGGCATGAACAAGATTCAATTTATGCTCCTCAACCCATTTTGCAGTATCTACTAATGAATTTCCATTTTCTCTCATCATAACGGCTTTATGAACAAGAAGCCCTTCTCCCAAGGAGGCAGCAAGACTATCAATCACAATGATATTGGCTTCTTTATTTTCTTCCATGATTTCATCTGCAGCAATTTTCGCACTGTTATAAGTACCACTTAATCCAGATGAAAAAGAGATACATAATATTTGATTCGTTTCTTTCATAACTTCTACGAAGATCTCTTTTGCTTCTGTAGGATTTACCTGAGAAGTTGTCGGCATTAATCCCTTTCTCATTTTGCCATAGAAAACTTCTTCTTTTAACTGTTTTTCTCCCTGATAGGTTTCTCCCTCAATTGTATAAGAAAGATACATAATCCCCAAATTGTACTTTTCAATATACTCTTTCGGTAAATCTGCTGTACTATCTGTAATGATTTTGAAATTTTCCATGAATGCGACCCTCTCTTTAACTTACAATAGACCTCAAATAATTCAATACCGCGTTTATAATAACATTTTTTTAGCATTTCTACAAATACAAATTTACTCCTTTCCATATGCTAAGAGCATTTACTGAAAAGGAGTTGTTTATACGATTATTTGTTTGTTGTACTGCCAAAACCACCATTACGACTTTCCTGTACTTCATCATCCATTGTAATCCCATATTCTACAAAGATTCCCTGCATAAATCCATTTCCTTTTTCTATGGATAATTCTTTTCCCTCATTGCTATCATTCGTTAATTTAGCAAATAT
>CAZQTM010000180.1:3161-4588 GCA_964595855.1 uncultured Lachnospiraceae bacterium
AACATCAATATATTTCATCATTGGGTAATGCCAGATTTCTTCCCAGCTATATCCTGTATAAAGCCAAATTGTTTTATTTGGATACTTTTCCTTAATTTCTTCCATAAGTCTTCTAACATCTAATCTGTTTGCTGAATGTAATGGATCCCCGCCGGAAAATGTAATCCCAGAAATATAGCTTTCATCTAATTGGTCAAAAAGTTCTTTTTTTGAATTATCATCGAATAATAATCCACCATCCGGATCCCATGTGATAGGGTTATGACATTCTTTACAGCAGTGTGAGCATCCTGCGACCCATAAAACAACACGAAGCCCATCACCATTTAACATATCGTCTTTCGTAATGTTATGATATCTCATATCTACATAGATTTCCTTTCCGTAATTTCTGCCATTTTTGCATCATTCAATCTGGTATCTCCGTGAACACGCGAATATGACAGGTATCCATTCATTCGATCTATTTTGGTTAAGTTTTTGCTTCCACACTTTGGACAAACATCCATTTCAAGTTCCTGATGTCCACAATCATCACAATATGCAAGTGAAAGATTAACTCCTTCATAAAAGCCCATTTCCATTGCTCTTCTAATAAGAGTCTTTATTGCTTCCATATTGTAATCAATCGGATATTTCACATACTGAATCTTTCCACCGTTTGATAGTTCCCAAAATCTATATTCCAAATTCTGTTTTTCTATAGGTGTAATTTCCTCTGAAACATGACAATGAAAACTATTACTTACATACTCTCTATCAGAAACGCCTTCAATAATTCCATATTTTTTCCTAAATTGTTGAACCTGCAGACCACATAAATTTTCTGCTGGAGTTCCATATATTGCGTAAAGATTCCCATCTTCCTCTTTATATTCATTTATTTTTTTGTTAATATGCTCAAGGGTCTCAATTGCAAATTGTCCATCTTCAACTAATGATTTGCCATTATGAAGCATCTGTAATTCATTAAAAGCGGTAATACCAAAGGAAGCTGTTGCAGTTTTTAAAATTGGCTTAATCTTGTCAGTCAATTTCAAATGACCACCTAAAAAACCTCCTTCACAATATGCAAGTGGATTCGTTGATGCTCTCATTTCTCCAAGATAAGCATATGTTCTAATATGCAGCTGTCTGATCAAATTCAAATAATAATCTAAGACTTCATAAAAATCACGATTTTCATGTCTAGATTTAGCTAAAATCATTGGCAGATGTAAAGATACTGCACCAATATTAAATCTACCTACAAATATAGGGGTATCTTTTTCATCAGCCGGGTGCATTCCGCCTCTATCATACCATGGTGAAAGAAAAGCACGACATCCCATTGGAGAAATTATTTTTCCATACTGTTTATACATGCTTGCAATATATCCCTTGCCTGTTAAACTTAACCAATCAGGATACATCGTTTTAGCTGAACA
>CAZQTM010000181.1:0-4562 GCA_964595855.1 uncultured Lachnospiraceae bacterium
GTCTTATAATTTTCCATTTTTGTCTTTCGCATATCATTTAAATAGATATCATGGGTATAAGGGTCGCAAGATACATTGTTCTTCTCTGCATATAGTTTCATCTTTGCTAACGTGTCATTCATTAAATTATAGTCTCCTAAATGAAAGCACTGAATACACTTTCCAAACTCTACTTTTTCAAATGATATTCTGTCATACTCTATGTTTTTTCCTCTATCTTTTGCGATTTGCATTGCACTATGAAACATTTCTTCTGTGATAAAATCAGGTTGCATAATCATCATAATCCAAGTATATGTAGTTGTTTCCTTTCCTTTATCAAGAAACCAGGTGACCTCCATTGGATTAACCTTATAATCTATTTCTAATAGTTTACGAGCAAGATGGAACTTTATAATATACGAGATATTGTATAATGCTTCACATGCCTTCTGAAAATCATCTCCGCTTGGGTGACCGCTACCTTTAAAAGTCAAATAATTCATGGATGGTACCTCTACAAAAAATGGTTCCCTCTTTTTGCAGGTATACAAAACTTTAAGTGTGTCACTGTATTCATATTTATTCATATTGCTTTAACCTTTCTTCTCTATCTTAATCGGATGTCGAATAATTGTCTTACATTTTTCAGAAGCAGTCTTTCTAGGATCTGATAAGTAAACTTCATGATGTAACCTATTATCAGAAAAATCATTCTCATATCCATTTTGTTGTAGATATTCATCCATGACTTTTACACTCTCAGGTTCCTCATCAAAGCTGCCCAAATGCAGGATTTGCACACACAATCCTTCCTTGATTGTCAGATATTCAGCTGATGTACAGTCCATCTTCTTCTTTTTCGAAGCTTCCTTTACAGCCCATTCAAAATCTTCCTTCTTTACAAAATCAGGTAATCTTATTACGGAGATCCAGTTGAAATTCTCCTTGTGACTATAATCTACACCATCAACTTCATCTTGCCACCAGAAACCCTCAAGTGGCGGAACTACATATTCATAAAATCCCTTTATTTTATAATCTCCTTTATAGCTCATCTTAATGGTATATGCTATTGCATATAAAATTCCAACGGCCTTTTGGTACTCTCCTCCCTCCTCATTTGGATTCCCATTACCTCTTACTGCTACGTAATTCATTTCAGGTACATCCACAATCACTGGTTTTTGTGGTGCTAAGTAATATTCCTTATATTCTTTTTTAAAATCAAATGCCATTTTTTTCCCTCCTGTGTTCATATATGATTTCATATGCTTTTCTTGCATCGCAACCTGTATTGATTAATAAGTCCTGTATTTCTGAAGAACACTCTATTCCTTCAATATAATATTGAATAATAAGTTTTACAATTACTTCGATATTTTCACCACATTGTAAAAACAATTTTCCTGCTTTGACCCAATTTATATTTTTATACTTATCACCCAACTCTATTAACATTGCTCCGAGCCGATTATAATTTGCCTGATATGATATGTCCTCTTCGTCTATCCCTAGAATTGGATTCGGTAACTTGGGTACCATTCCAAACCATTGTGTCATGGAAACTAACAATTTCTTGTGTGAATCTTCACTAGATTTTCCTTTGCACACCTTTAAAAATTCAACTAATTTATTAAAAGCATTGACTCCAATAAAATCTGGTTTTTCACATAGCTGGCGTTCTGCTTTGTTTTCCAAACAAATCTTTGCTAATTCATATTGATTCAGTAAAGAATCAGATAGTTTAAATCGTATAAATCCATTTTTATCACCTACAACACTCTTTTTTAACTGCCATGCTTGTATCAGTTCACTCTGGGGAAGTTCCTGTAAGTTAATTCGATCACAGTCATAAATATATACACTATCTCTTTCATCGTCATAACCTACCATTAATACATAATGCATAGGGCAATGGACTTTGTGATACATTTTAAGGTATGGAAGATAATACATGTCTAAGGGACCAAGTATTACCGGATTTCCCGTATCTATTTCTTTTTTAATAGAAGATAAAGCATATGATAATGTCCTTCCCTTTGAGATTCTATACTGTAAACCCAGTACCTCTTTGATATTATCATATGTTTTTCTAGTCCTTCCATCTGCTAAGCTGAACATAAATGGATTTTTGCATTGCCAGTTTTAATAAAAGCAGTCTCTCCAAAGCTACTAAGTGCAAATAAAAAAGCCTCTGGTAATTTTTGATTTGTTCGAGATGCATATATATCTTCTATTCCGCTCCACATACAACACCCACTTGCAAGATGATGTTCTAAATTAATTATCTTTTTATTCATATAAAAAATCCTTTCCGTATTTTTACAGAAAGGATAAACCCTCGTACAATGTGAGAGTCAAGTATGAATTAATTTTTTTCTTTTACCGGAAAACATAGTTCCGTAACAAAGTCTGTTTCTGACCTGCAATTTTCTGGAGATTTGTGGTAGATGGTAAATGTCTCTCCATTTATCTCAAGATTGTTATTTTCTAGCCAGTTTGCCACTACTGTGTTAATTGAACCAATCTGTAAATAGTTACCTCTAAAGACTACTGATGCTACATCATTCTCCTCTTTTTTAAATATCTTTAGTGGTTCCTGTGCTCTATATTCCTTATCAATTGAAAATTGCACATCTATCTGAAACTTTCCTGACTTTTCATCAATACCCCTGTAAATTGCCATCGCCATTGCATTTGGAAGTACTGAAATTTGATTTTCTGCACATATAGTACCTAATTTTTTCCATATAATTCCTTCCTGCGAATAAATATCAATTTGCCCTGACAGACTTGCCACCCACATAGAATGCATTTTCTTTCGGATAATTTGAAGTGCATATTCCTCACCGTTTTTCTCAGTTGAATCAAGCACAGATTTGATCTGTTCTATCTGTCTGTTTGTTTTATCAATTTCTTCATATTTACTCTTAAGTTTTTCTTCTAAAAAAGAATTGATATCAGACTCTGTCTGCATCATAATATTCTTTATTTCATCAAGACCAAATCCCATTTCCTTCAATGCAAGAATTTGATTAGCCTGTACCAATTGCTCTTTATCATAATATCGGTAACCACTTGCATTATCTATGTATCTGGGAACAAGTAATCCTATCTTGTCATAATTTCGAAGCATATTAATACTGATGGATGACAATTCCACAAACTCACCTATTCTAAGCATATTAATCCTCATGCCGGAGCTATTTTTGCGGAGGCATCGCATTTGGAAATTCGCGAAGGCGATTTCCAACTTGCGATAAATAGAATTTGTGCTCCGTCACAAATTCGTGTGTGAAAAATATGCTATCAAGCATATTTTTCACACTAATCCCCTTGTATAAAACCTTTTAATATTAACTACTTTATTTCTTCTCCAAATAAACAAATTTTAATTCATTGTTTATAGCTTTTTCTTTAAATATTTTATAACCAAGACCTTCATATAGTTTTATATTTCCCGTACTGCGAGTACTTGTAAATAATTCATAACGTTCATCACGATAGATATGTTCAATTTCCAGTAGTAACTTTGTGCCAATACCCTGTCTTTGCCAATCCGGATGAACAATTAACTTGCCTATATAGACTGTACCATTCTCACTGTAGGCTCTCACAGAGCCTACAATTTTATTGTCCTCATCAGTCACTTTTAATATAGTGCCTTTTTCATATTCAGATCTTACTTCCTGTAAATTCTGTTTTAGTGGCGGTATATCCAAACTATTAAATAACTTTGCTTCACTTTGATAAGCAAGATATTGTAATTCAAGTATTGCTTTTAAATCATCTTCTGTTGCTTTGGTTATTATCATCAGTTCATCACCCCTACAATAATTTTATTATTGGCAAAGCCAATTGCTCGACCTTACAAACTGGAATTTGTCAATATCCTAAACTTTCATGTATTAAAATAACTTCGAATTCACCAGTCATAGGTTTGCCCCACAAAACAGAAAGTCCTCTGCATATTCTTTCTGGACTTTTGCAATTATAGCATCGGTCTGCTTTTAATGCACATGGTGTTTTTGCTCCTAATCTTTTTGCATTCAAAGGAGCTGCTACATTTCTTGCCCTGTATAATGCACTATCATAGTCTCTTTCAATTTTGTTTTCGCCCACAACGAAATAAACTTTCTTGTGTCCATAAAATATTGATGCAACTCTATTACAATTTCCATCTATATTTATAATTTCACCATTTTCAGAAATTCCATTTACCGAAGAAATATAAATCGTCGAAGAATTTGCTTCCATGCGGACTTCATTACTTGTTTTTCCTGTCGGTATTCTATGATGCCAGAATACTTGGTTGTGATTGCTCAGAAGTTCATAAAGCCTCATTTCCTCTAATGTCATAGAGCCAGCAAAGCCAACCGTTTGTTTATCAATTTGAGAATCTAAATAACCTACAGCCTTAGACGCAGTTTCAAAACAGCTGACTATGTATCCTAATGAAATCAAGTTTCTCTTCAGCAAATCAAAATCTTTTCTTTCCATTTTTTCCTCCACAATTTATAAATAATAGTTCCACAAATTCCGACTTATCTGTCATGTATCTCCAGCAATACAACCGTTTC
>CAZQTM010000182.1:0-4549 GCA_964595855.1 uncultured Lachnospiraceae bacterium
ATCTGCAAATTTAGTCAGATTAGGGACAGTGAAGAAAAGGGTATTGTAATCATTCACCAGGAATTAGCATTAGTTCCATATATGACAATTGGTGAAAATATGTTTCTAGGTAATGAAAAAACACATGGAATTGCAATAGACTGGCAGGAGACATATGGTCAGTCGGCAAAATTTTTGGAAACAGTTGGATTAAAAGAATCACCAAGAACATTAATTAAAGATATTGGTGTTGGTAAGCAACAATTAGTAGAAATAGCAAAAGCTTTAGCTAAAAAGGCAAAACTTCTTATTTTGGATGAACCGACAGCATCATTAAACGAATCTGATTCAAAAGCACTGTTGGATTTATTGCTTCAATTTAAGAAGGAAGGTATGACTTCGATAATAATATCTCATAAATTGAATGAGATTTCTTATGTGGCTGATAAAATTACAGTTATTAGAGATGGCAGTACGATTGAAACACTGGATAAGGAAAAAGATGATGTTAATGAAACAAGAATTATCCAGGGAATGGTTGGTCGAGCACTGACGGATAGATTCCCAAAAAGGGAAATCAATAAGATTGGGCCGATTAGCCTAGAAGTGAAAAATTGGAATGTTTATCATCCATTATACACGGAAAGAAAGGTAGTTGATAATGTCAATATAAAGATACATAAAGGTGAGGTGGTAGGAATATCTGGCCTTATGGGTGCTGGGCGTACAGAACTTTCCATGAGTATTTTTGGTAAGAGCTATGGTACGAAGATCAGCGGAGAAACTTATATTGATGGCAAAGAAGTAAAGCTGAATACAGTTAAAGATGCAATAAAGCATAGAATAGCATATGTTACGGAAGACAGGAAAGGAAATGGTTTAATATTATCAAATCCAATATCCGTAAATACAACACTAGCCAATCTTGATGCTATTTCAAAAGGCGAAAAGATTGATAAAGATAAGGAGTATGCAGTTGCTGTAGAGTATAAAAATAAATTAAGTACAAAATGTCCTTCAGTCATGCAGAATGTTGGAAATCTGAGCGGCGGTAACATGCAGAAAGTATTACTTGGTAAATGGATGTTCACTGATGCAGATATTATGATATTAGATGAACCAACAAGAGGTATCGATGTAGGTGCTAAATATGAAATATATTGCATAATCAACCAGCTTGTTTCTGAGGGAAAATCAGTTATTATGATTTCATCAGAACTTCCCGAAATTCTTGGAATGTGTGACAGAATTTATGTAATGAATGAAGGAAAAATAGTTGGTGACCTAAAATCACAAGAGGCATCTCAGGAAAAGATTATGTCACTTATATTACAATCATGCAATGGCAAAGGGGTGTAGATAATGAATATGATAAAATTTAAAGATGGTATAAAGCAATATACAATGATTATTGTACTAGTTTTAGTAACACTATTTTTCGCATGGCAAACAGATGGAAAGATATTATTACCACAGAATGTGAGTAACCTGATTTCACAGAACGCATATGTATTTGTCTTAGCAACTGGTATGCTTTTATGTATATTGACTGGTGGTAATATCGATTTATCAGTTGGTTCTATCGTATGTTTTGTTGGTGCTGTTGGCGCAACAGTAATGGAATCCTTTGGTGTAAACTTATATATTGGAATAGCAATTATGGTTGCAGTTGGTATCGCAATCGGTGCATGGCAAGGTTTCTGGATTGCATTTGTCAGAGTCCCTCCCTTTATTGTAACATTGGCAGGTATGCTTGTCTTTAGAGGACTTTCAAACGTAGTGTTAAATGGTCAGACAGTTTCCTTAAAATCCGTTTCCTTTGTTAAACTCTTTGGCGGTGGTGCAGATTGTTATTTACCAGCAATTTTTACGGTTGGTAAATTAAATGGAACCAGTTTATTAGTTGGTATTATCGTTTGTATATTATACATATTATTACAGATTAAAGGACGTGTTAGTAAGATAAAAAAAGGTTATGAGACAGAAAGTATCTCTAAGACGGTTATACGTACGGTTTTAATTTGCTTAGTAGTAATGGCATTTACAGTTAAAATTTCTCAATACAGAGGCGTACCAACTGCTTTAATTTGGGTAGTATTAGTTATATTAATCTATGGCTATATCACATCAAGCACTAAAACAGGTCGTTATTTTTATGCAGTTGGTGGAAATGAAAAAGCTACAAAATTATCAGGAATTAATACAAACAAGGTATATTTCCTTGCATATTTGAATATGGGATTTCTTTCCGCACTAGCCGGTATGTTAACAATTGCAAGAATGACATCAGCACAGCCTACATATGGTCAGAACTATGAAATGGATGCAATTGGATCCTGTTTCATTGGTGGTGCATCTGCTTATGGTGGTGTTGGAACAGTTCCTGGGGTTATCATTGGTGCTGTATTAATGGGTGTCATTAACCTTGGTATGTCTATCATGGGTGTTGATGCAAACTACCAGAAGGTTGTAAAAGGTTTGGTTTTACTTGGAGCCGTAATATTTGATGTATTAAATAAAAAGAATGATAAATAATTAAAAAGTTTCTGAAAAATCCAAAATCTTTTGCGTAGGGAGTTTTAATATATAATATTAGACCTCCCTATGCCTCATTAGGTATTATGGGGGGAATACATATGAGTAAAAAAAATGTAAAAAGGAAAAAAGGGAGAGTTCATAATCAAGTATTAATATGGAGAAGAGTAGACATAAAAATTTTAATTCCAATTGCTGCAATTATTCTATTCTCTATAATTCTTATTTTCTTATTTTCTAGTTTACTTAATAATATGAATAGGATTAATCATAAGATTGTAAACGAACAGATAGAGGAAATAGAAGAAATATCTGAAATATCGAATGACTTTTCTGCTATCAATGCACAAATTTTAACACATATTTTACAAACCAATAGTACACAAATGGATAAACTAGAGAAGAAAATTTCTGAGGAAATGAAACTTCTTGATGAGAAAGTTACAAAGTTTGATGTAAAATTAGCCACGGGTGACAGTAGACGGGAAGAGTTTAATCTTTTTAAAGATAATTATGAAAAATATAAAAAGACCGCGCTTAGCATGTTAAAAACAAGTAAAACAAATAAACAGCAGGCATCGGTATCAGCTTCCTCTAATTTTGGCATCTTTTCAGAAAAAACATCATCCTATATTAATACAATTATATCAAAGACGGATGATAATCTGAAAGCAGCAAAAGATGAAAGTGAATCTTATGCGAAAATGTTTCCTGTTTATATTGTAATAGCCTGTATTGTAATGTTATTATTGGCTACTATTACTGCATTTATTATTCTGAAGTCAGTAGTAGGACCAATAAAGAAGACGACAGCTCAGCTGAATTATATTATGGATACAATTGAAGATGGGCATGCTGATTTAAGTAAACGAATTAAAATTAATTCAAAGGATGAAATAGGTCAGTTAGTAATCGGAATGAATAAGTTCCTTGATATCATGCAACAGATGATTAAAAGAGTTTCTATATCATGTGAAGAGTTATCAATGGCTCAACAAAAGGTAGTACAAAACGTTGATGAAGCAAAGGTAGGAGTAGATAGTACATCTTGCACAATGGAAGAATTAGCAGCGGGGATGGAAGAAGTCTCTGCAACGGTATCTGTTGTTCAACAAGAGACTAAGAATCTTGGTTTATCGGTTGAAGATATTACAGCCCAGTCTGAAAATGGCACAAAGTATGCTGAAGAAATTCAGATAAAAGCCAGAAAAATTGATGAAAAAGTAAGAAATAGTAAAAAGGAAGTTACACAAATAGTAGAAAATATTGATTCAGCTGTAACAGAGTCTGTTGAACGAGGAAAAAAGATTAAAAAGATTGAAGAACTGACAGATGAAATACTCAGTATATCTAACCAAACAAATCTTCTTGCACTTAATGCTTCCATTGAAGCTGCAAGAGCGGGTGAAGCAGGGAAGGGATTTGCTGTTGTAGCACAAGAGATACGTAGTCTGGCAGATCATTCGAAAAATACGGCAAACTATATTCAAAGTATCAATGCAGATGTTATATCAAGTGTTAATGATCTTGCAGCTAATTCAATGAAATTATTAGAGTTTGTTAATTCAAGAATAATGGATGATTACAAAGAATTTGAGCAAACTGGAAGCTTGTATTTGGAAACATCTGAAAGAGTTAACTTACTAATGAAACAGTTTTTTGCAACAACAGAAAAACTTTATTCTGTTATGGAACATGTAAGTCAGGCGAATGGCGGAATTTCAGAAACCATAAATGGAAGTACAAATGCTATTATGGATGTAGTAAAAAATACAAATAATCTATCAAGTGAGATGGAGCAGGTTTTGAATGCTTCTGAAAATGTTAATTCTGTGGTAAAGAGTTTATTGAATGAAATTAGTATTTATTCATAACACGTGTTTCCATATTAATTAAATATTGATTCAAAAAAATAGCAGTTTCATAAATTGCTATTTTTTTGTTAAAAAGAGAATAGATATGAATATAATTTAGAGATACAATAATAACTGTATTAAGAAAATAATAAGATTCTTGTAATAATTTATTTTTATAT